>JANWKU010000169.1 GCA_025451215.1 Terriglobales bacterium | reverse complement strand
CAGCCCGCAGCAGTCCGGTGTAGATTTCGTCGCGCTTCAACCGGAGAGCAGCGACTTGCTCCGCAGTGAACCCCTTTTCCGCCGCGAGATAAAACAGGCTCTGCCCCTGACGTAGGGACACTTCCTTGTACAACTCCAGGGTCAAATCTATGCCAGCCCCCGCCAGCGCTTTTTGCGTTGCCTGAAAGTACAACCGCTCGGTATCAACCAGCACGCCGTCGTTGTCCCAGAGAATTGCCTCGACCATAGCCTCAGCTTACAGGTAAAGACCAACGTATTTTTTGGTAGTGTCCTAACACTAATAGGACACCACCTATTTTTTTGTCATTCCGAACCAATTTATTGGTGAGGAATCTGCATTCGGCCCAGCATCGCATGCCGTTCAAATGAAAAAAGTGAATGATCCAAAAACAAAAAATACCGGGAGCTAGTTGGCTCCCGGCATCAGTTGGCTTGCCCGGATAAACTCGATCTCAATGTAGGCGCGGGCGTCCCGCCCGTGCAAAATCGGATGGCATACCTAACAGCAACGCCCACGCCCGCACAATACTCCTACGCCGTTCGTCGCGGACGCAGCGTCAAGTCCCGCACCTGCGCCAAAACGCTCGACATCTGCATTCCATTCAGTTGCGAAACAAAGGGCAGCAGTTCGGCGACAAACTGGTCCTTGATCAGCTCGCCAATCTCCTCCTGCCGGTTGCGTTCGCCGCCCGAGAGAAGATCGGGCACCGTGACTTCCAGCGCGCGCGCCAGCCTCTCCAAAGAGGAAAGCGTTGGAGTGGCCTTCTCATTTTCGATCTTCGAAACATAAGTGCGCGGCACCGACATGCGCAGCGCCAATTGCCGCTGGCTAAGTCCACCGCGCAAGCGCAGCGAGCGGATAGACGCCGCAAGATTCAGATGTCCCGGCCCGCCGCGATGCTGAGGCATCAGCTGCGGCATGGGCGGAGCAATCATCACTTCCGGCTCTTCCTCATCCAATGACAAGTGGCAGCGCCGGCAAAGGCTGTTGGTTGTACGAAATTGAACGAGCTGGCAACGATCGCAGCGGACTACTTCCCTGGAATCTACTGGGGCAAGTGTTGTGGCCATCAAGGTTTGGGAGGCCAGAGCGGGCTTCACCAGGAACCAACTCAGTTACCGGTTCCTAACCTGGTGCGTAATCTGAGGCATGTGCCCTGTGGAAGTCAAGAATATTCTTGCGTCGAAAAATAATATCGCAGCGAAAAAATCATATTCACTCAGGAAAACCAAATAAAACGAGGTGAATGATGCCGAATCGTGCGCACGCGTGATGTTTACCAACTGTGTTCGCGCAATCAGAAAATTTACGCGAGCGAGCGCTCGTCGTCGAAGCGTGCATGAAGGTCTACATCGAAAATTTTCCGCCGATCAGGAACTGTGGAGCATCAGTGGCCGCTTTCCTGAAACCTAACATCCGCCTCAAGTCATCCCTAACGGATGCGAGACTGGCTCTCCTTTCGTGCGGTAAAATCGTTTTCCGGCGCGCGAGTGCTCCAGAATCGCGCTTAAGGCGATCCATGAAAGTTCTTCTCGCTGCTACCCTCGCGCTCGCGTTTCTGTCTCCCAGTTCTTCCAGCGTTCCCCCGCAAGACTCAAGCGCTGCCGCAAGCAGTACCACCCCATCCGGTTCCGCTCCCATTACAGGCTTTCGCGATTCCTCCACCGAACACGCTCTCGAATCGCGATTTCTCGCGGTGCCCAACCCGAAAATCGCGGAAGAAGACCTGCGAGTTCTGACTCAAGCCCCGCACATGGCTGGCACTCCAGAAGACAAAGCCACAGCAGAATACGTTGCCAAAAAATTCCGCCAGGCTGGCCTCGACACCTCCATCAGCGAGTACCGCGTCTGGATGAACTATCCGTCGGAGATGAAACTCACCATCACCGCTCCAGCAGGAGTCAAGTTGCAGGGCCCAACCCGCGAGCATGTGGAGGGCGACGCCTACGAAAACGATCCGCGAATCGTCATGCCGTTCAACAGCATGTCTCCCTCCGGCGACGTGGAAGCCGACGTCGTCTATGCGAACTACGGCCGGCCCGAAGATTTCAAAAAACTTGAAGAAATGAAAATTGATGTTCGCGGCAAAATCGTCCTCTGCCGCTATGGCCAGAATTTTCGCGGCGTTAAAGTGCTGGACGCGCAAGAGCACGGCGCGGCTGGCGTAATCATTTATTCCGATCCCTACGACGACGGATGGCGCCGCGGCGATTCCTATCCCAAAGGCCCGTGGCGCCCGCAAACCGGCGTCCAGCGCGGCTCCGTAGGCTTCATGTTTAAGTTCCCCGGCGATCCCACTACTCCGGGTATCGCTTCGCTACCGTCTCTCGCTGACTCAAAACGCACGCCGCCCGATCAATCACAAGCGCTGCCGAAAATTCCCAGTATGCCAGTCTCCTATGGAGACGCATGGCCGATTCTCGCGAACCTCGGCGGCGAGGACTCTCCTCGCGACTGGCAGGGATCTCTGCCCTTCACTTATCACGTCGGGCCGGGTCCGGTTCGCGTGAAGATGCACATTAAGCAGGATTACCAGTACCGCACAATCTGGGACGTCATCGGACGCATTCCCGGCAACCAGTTCCCCAACCAAATCGTCATCGCCGGCAATCACCGCGATGCCTGGGTCTTTGGCGCCGTAGATCCCGGCAGCGGCACCGCCACCATGCTGGAAACCGTACGTGGTATGGGTGAGTTGCTGAAATCCGGATGGAAGCCAAAGCGCACAATTATCTTCGCCAGCTGGGACGGCGAAGAAGAAGGCCTCATAGGCTCAACCGAATGGGCCGAAAAGCACGCGACGGAACTCGAGAATGCCGTGGCCTATTTCAACACCGACGTCGCCGTCTCAGGCCCGAAGTTCGAGGCCTCCGCGGTCCCAAGTCTCAAAGATTTTGTGCGCGACATTACGAAATCCGTGCCTAGCCCGACGGGGGGTACCGTGTTCGATCAGTGGACGAAACCTCCAGTTACTTTGGAGGAAATCGCCGCGAACACTCCCGAAGCCGGCGGCAGCCAAAGCCATCCGCCCGCGGCTCAGGATAAGAGGAAACCGCAAGTCGGGGACTTGGGAAGCGGTTCCGATTACACCGTGTTTTTACAGCATCTGGGCGTGCCTTCCACGGACATAGGTTCCACCGGCTCCTATGGCGTTTACCATTCCGCCTTTGACAATTTCCAGTGGTTCAAGCAGTTCGCCGATCCTAATTTTCTTTACGAACAGCAAATGGCGCGGCTCTTCGGATTGGAAACTCTTCGCATGGCCAATGCCGATGTGCTCCCTTACGACTACAAAGCGTATGGGGAAGAAGTTAACGCCTATTTGGCCCAGGCGCGGAAAAAGGCCGAAAGCGAATTTGGCGCACAAGCGCCAAGTTTCACGTCGGTGGAAGAATCCGCACGCCGATTCGAAAAAGCCGGAGAGCAGATGTGGGCGCGCCAGCAAAACCAGTTAACCGATGTTGCTGCCATGAACCAAACGCTCACAAAAACCGAACGCGGACTGCTTTTGCCCGAAGGATTACCAGACCGCCCCTGGTACCGGCATGCCATTTACGCTCCTGGAATGCATACGGGATACGCCGCTGTGGTTATTCCCGGAGTGAATGAAGCGATTGAACGCCACGATCTCGCGGAATTGAACCGGGAACTTGAAGCACTCGCCGAGGCCTTGAACGGGGCCGCTCAGGTACTGGAATCGCATTAACTTCCCTCAAGCGCCAGCGCTTGAAGATGTTTCTCTGAAAACTCCAAAATAATGGATAGGTGCGCAAATTTATGCGTTTCCACATCATAAATTGTGAGGATTAAAACCTCTGGCAAACAGCCGTTTGCACGCTTCGGGCATCCTAATTCCGTTGGTTGACGCTGGGGTTGGTGGGCGTTGCGGTCAGAATTGCTAAGGTCAGGGAGTGTATGCCAATTGCACGGATCATTACCAGCATGCCGGAGTTTTCCGGCGGCTTGGTGCGCGATTTAAATTCGCGCGGATTTGAGGTACACATTATTTCTCCGGAACAGCCGGTTTCAGGAATAGCCGATCTGGAGATCAAATTGGAAGCTATGTCCCGTCCTGCTGGCGCCGAGGTTCGCGCCACGGAGATTCCTGCCTCAACTTCGTTTCCAGTACCAGAGCCCGTCGTGGCTGCCCTGCAACAGCCGGCCTTACCACCGCAACAGGAAGATATTTGGACCATGTTGGCTGCGTTTGAAGGAGATGCCGAGACGCAGGACTTTGCGGCAGTGCACGCGAGTCTCATAGGAACAGAGTCTCAGGAAGCAACCACGCTTGCGCTTAACGAAAATTCGGCACAGCCAAACGAACCCGCTCAAGACGCGCCCTCGGTGACCGACGGGAGGGCCGAACCTGTTAACCGGGAACAGGTTCACACGTCCTACCACGTTGACCCCGAACTCGTACCATCAATGTTCAATTTTTCATCGTCCGATGAAAACGCCGTGGAAGAACAGGAAGCGGCGCCACTATCGAACCGGTCGCCTTGGCATGGCAGTGACTTGCGAAAGACCAATCTACATTCCTGGAATTCGCTTTTGCCGAAAGTGGCAGCTGCCGCCGCAGGCTGTGCCGCTTTTGTCATCCTCATGTTCCTTACTTTCGCCCATAGCCACGCGCTTCCCAAAGCCGTAAACTCACCGTCTCAGGTAACACGAACGACCACGCCGTTTCGTGGTGCGGAACATAGCGTGGAACCCGGCGCTGAAACGGCAGCACAGCCCGCAGCGCCGATAAAACCAGCTGTACTGGTAAGCACTGTTAGCTCTCCACCCAGAGCGACCCCGCATGCCTCGGAAGCCAACACTGCCGTTGCCGAAGACACAATTGTTCGATATGGAAGCACCAAAAAGACGCCCGAAGCCTCGGCCACGAAGCCCTCTGCGATCCGCTACTACTCAGATATGGATTAACTCAGATCCCTGAACTAGGGAGACGCGCGCCCCGGAAATCTAAGCCACAAAATCCTGATGATGCGGCTGCGGCATGGGCTGTGGAAGCCTGTCAGTGACCTCAGCAAGCTGCGCCAGCTTTTCCGCCAGTTCTGCCTTCGCCCAACCAGACTGACAGCGCCAATGATAGTTGCCGGTATGTGTGCTGGGAGTGTTGATGCGGGCTTCACTGCCCAGACTGAGGACATCTTGCAGCGGTGCCACTGAAAGATTCGCCACGGAACTCTGCGCCAGGCGGATCAATCCCCAATTCACGCCATCGCTGGAGCAACCCACCAGGGCTGTTACCGCCTGGCGCTCCTGCTCTGGGATGGAGTTCCACCAGCCTAGCGTCGTATCGTTGTCATGGGTACCCGTGTAGATCACGCGGTCCGGCGTGAGGCGATGCGGCAGGTAAATATGCGCGCCCGGATCGCCGAAGGCAAATTGCAGCACCGCCATACCGGGAATCTTGTGCCGGTCGCGCAGCGCATCCACATCCGGCGTAATTACACCCAGATCTTCAGCGAAAAACGGCAGCCCGCCGAGTTCCTCGCGCAGCTTGTTAAAAAGCTCGTCGCCCGGTCCATCCACCCAGCGGCCGTGAATGGCGGTTGGCTCGCTGGCGGGAATCTCCCAGAACTGGGCGAAGCCGCGAAAATGGT
>JANWKU010000168.1 GCA_025451215.1 Terriglobales bacterium | reverse complement strand
TAACCTACGCCGCGCCAGCCGCATTTTTGACCGCTTTGCCAACCATGGTGGATTTGCGTCCCAACTGTCCGCCTGTGTATGACCAGGGCCAGCTCGGCAGTTGCACGGGGAATTCCATCGCAGGCGCCATTCAGTTTGAGCAGATTAAACAGAAGATGAAAGATTTTGTCCCATCGCGCCTGTTCATTTATTACAACGAACGCGTGATGGAACACACCGTGAACTCCGATAGCGGCGCGCAAATTCGCGATGGCATGAAGGTGGTGGCGAAGCAAGGCGCGCCTCCGGAAACGGACTGGCCCTACGACATTTCCAAGTTCGCTGAGAAACCGCCAACGATTGCCTTTAAGGATGGAATGAAGAACCGCGTGCTCTCCTACCAGCGCGTGGCCCGCGTGCTGAATCAATTTAAAGGCTGCCTGGCTTCCGGCTTTCCCTTTGTATTTGGTTTTACAGTGTATGACAGCTTTGAGAGTTCGGCGGTCGCGCATTCGGGTCAAGCGTCTATGCCGCAGCCCGGCGAGTCAGTTGTCGGCGGGCATGCCGTTTGCGCCATTGGCTATGACGACTCGAAACAGGCATTCATTGTCCGGAATTCCTGGGGCGTGGATTGGGGAATGAACGGCTATTTCACCTTGCCCTATCAGTATCTGCTGGAGCAGAATCTGTCCGATGACTTCTGGACCATCCGGCTGGTGCAGGCTCCTGCTTCGGCAAAAAAGCCGTCGGTGGCCAAAAAGAAAAAGCACTGAAGGGTTGCCAGCGCACGACTCAGGGCCGGACGTGAACTTCCATGGTGAAGGTCTGCTCCGGCTCTGCTGTATTTTTCCAGGAGCGTCCGCAATGGATCTGGATCTTTCCGGTTCCTGCGGAGGCCGCCTTGAAGCGCCAGGTGTGGGCTCCAATGCCGCCGACTGTACCAGGGGCGGGGTCGCTGCGTTCTTCGAGCAGTTCGCAGTGGGGCTCTCCATTTTGTACGATGCTCCAGCGATAACCGGCGGTGCGGGTTTCCGGTAATACGATCTGGAATTGTTCGTCTACGCGTGGAGAAATCGCTTTGCCGTTGGAGCGTTGGTCGTACTGCATGGGTTCAGTGTAGTCCGCGTGATGGGTTTATATCCGCGCCAACAGCGAAGCGATCCCTTCGACTGCATGTTTTATCCTGAGCCGTCGTAAGGTCCCTCCATTTTCGCTGCGCTCAACTCGGGATGACATTTCTTTAAAAGAATCTGAAGCGAGCGGGCCAAAGGCGGTTCAGTGAATGTGGGGACTTTGCGCGGGGTCGTGCCGGACGTGATGGGTTGATTTCGCGACCTTTACTTCAAAATCCACCGGCAATTCCTTTGGAGGGTAGCAGGCAGCTTTGTCGCAGGCCTGATACTTCAGCCTGCCACGCAGCGCATATTTACCGGGAAGCACGCTGCTCAGCGGACGAACGGTCACGAACACCGAAAACTCACCGCTGTATACATTCAGTTTCAAATCAGGGGCGAAGGGCAATGTAATATTCTGCCCCGCCGGATAAATAATTCGTCCCACGACGATGTCGGTCGGGGCGTCCATCCTGAGGGCCGTGGGGATTAGATATTCCTCCGAGGGCGCGTTGGAATTGATGTGAAAGCCGGGCGTGATGTGGAAGTGGAGTTCCGCCTTGCCAGGCGTCCCGCGAATAATGCTGGGGATGGCTGGGGCCGATAAAGTGACGGATGGAACTTTCGAGCCGAAACCTTCCTGCGCGGAAGACTTTGTGCCAATCAGCAGGAAAATTGCAGAGGTCAGGGCGATGGCGGAGAACCGGAACGAAGCCGCAGTGAAAAACTTCAGCGCGGACGTCTTAGACTTTTTCGTCGATGATTTTTCCGTCAAAGGTTTTACCATTAATTCCCGGCGTTCTGTGGATTAGGACTGCTGGCTAGAATCTTCTGAATGTTTTCTTCGATCTCCGGCTTGCCGATCAGGCCAAATCCCTTTTCCACGATCTTCCCGCTGCGGTCAATATAGAAGTTTCCGGGAAGAAAGGGAATGCCGCCGTAGGCATCCCCCACGGCATCCTGCCCGATGAGGATGGGATAATCCACTTTTTTGTCCTGGGCGAACTTCGCTATGTCCTTGGGATCCACGTCGTCCATGGAAACGCCTAGAATCTCAAAGCCCTGAGCGGCATATTTTTTATGCAGGTCCACTAGCCACGGCATTTCAATGTTGCATGGCCCGCACCAGGTGGCCCAGAAATTTACCAGCACGGCTTTGCCACGATAATCGGAAAGGCTGACAGTTTTTCCATCCAGGGTTTTCAAAGTAAAATCCGGTGCCAGCTTGCCAGTGGCCGCAACCGGCGCATTTGCACCCTTACGGTGCGTGCGGCGTACGGCGAAAAAGAGCATGGCGGAAATTGCCACTGCCACAATAACCAAAACAATAGGATCGCGTTTCACAAAAGCTCCGTTAAAAGAAAATCCCTAGTAATTAAGATCACCTACAAAGAAAATCGGTTCAAAAACGACAAGTGGTTCGAAATGATCGTGAATCGGCCGAACACCAGCAGTGCGCCGAGCGCAATCAGCAAAACTCCGCTCGCGACTTCCACGGCGTGCATGTGCGAGCGAAAGCGCCCATAAAACTTAAGGAAGCGTTCGATGCCCAGCGAAGTCAGCAAAAACGGGACAGCAAGTCCGAGCGAATAAATCGCCAGCAGGAAAATCCCCTTGGTCACCGAATTCTGTGCGCTGGCAAAACCCAGAATTACCGCCAAGATCGGGCCCACGCAAGGCGTCCAGCCAAAGGCAAAAGCGAAGCCAATCACGAATGCGCCCCACACGGTGCTGCCGCCTTTTACCTGATGCAGCCGCGCATCCGTATACAAGGCTTTGATTCTGAAAATGCCGGTAAGGTGCAGCCCAAAGAGAATGATGACCACGCCCGCTACTTCGGCGAGGGTGGATTTATACCGCGCAAGAATCTGGCCGACTTCGGTGGAAAGCGCGCCCAGCGTGATGAAGACGATGCTGAATCCCAGGATAAACGAGATGGAATTCATCATCATTTTGCGGAAAATGGAAGCGTTCTGGGCCTTTAATTCCTCCACGCCAACGCCCGAGATCAGGGAAACGTAACCGGGCACCAGCGGCAATACGCACGGGGAGAGAAAAGAAATCAGTCCGGCGACGAAGGCAGCGATGGGAAGAGGAAGATGAGTTTCCATGCAGAGGTTATTTTACCTGCTTATTTTTAATGTCGTTTCGCGGGTGTCTGCTCATGTGGCGATGGTGCGTCCTCAGGAGCCATCATTTCCCCGGGCGGTTCGGCAAATGCTTTTTTTACGAATCCCGGCGGCAAAATAGCCGAAAGTGTTGCCGTGTTCTCATGCTGCTCAACTTTCAAGCTGTCGAAAAATCCTTTTATGTCCGCGTCCGACGCTTGCCCGGGCACACTGGTTTCGGCGGCATGGAACATCGTCAAAAATGTATTGAGCTGCTCGGCCACATGGTGGGCTTCGCCCGCGTTATTGGTATAAGCCGCAGCTCTTAGATGAAGAGAGCCTAACCAGCGTGCAGAAGTTACAAGAACCGCCGGATTATTGAAAAGAAAAGAGAAATCCACGGGGCCCGGCATGGCATTGCTGTTCTTGGGCGAAACCTTAAAAATGGCCCAGGCGAGGCTGGCCAGCGGCACATGCTTGTAATACTGCCGCAGCAACTGCGGCCCTCCAAATGGGGACGCCAGCTTTCGCGAGCGATCCACGATTCCGCGGATGACCTGGGGGTCGGGATGGTTGCTGGCGGCAACCGTATCCACGCTCAGGATGGCTACGCGTACCGTGCGGCCTTCGAGTGGAATGCTGTAAATATCGGTGGAGCTGTAGGGTTCCACGGAGGTGGCAATGTGCCCAAGGTAAGCGCGCAGCCTTTGCCCATCAATTTTGCCAACGAACACTTCGGAAAACCGCGGGCCTTCGGGACGGACGCCATTCTCAACGGGCAAACTGGCCGGATAGTGAATGGCAAATGCCGCCTGGTTCAGGTCGCGCTCGAATTCAAATCCGGTCTGCTGGATGAATTGCTGGTAGTCAGGGTCGCGCGAAACCGAAGGCAATTGCCCGGTGACGTTGGTGCGGCGCACCCACTTCAGGTTGACGTAGAAAAAACCGTCAGCGCCGGGAAGCAGCCGCGCCGGCTCCGGAGGCGCATGTTTGCGCAGCACGACAATAACTGAAACCGCTGCGGCAACCAGCAGCACGCCGAGCCAGATGGGGAGTCTGCGTCGTAAGCGCATGGAACCCGTACAAACGGGTGGAAGAATGATAGCAGAGGGGTGGGCGGGTATAAACTTGGAGCTCGTTCTGGAGTTAAGTGTATGGTGCGTAGCTACTTATTTCTGTTGACTGTTCTTTTTGCTCTCCCCGCCCTCGCCCAGACCAAGCGCCCTTTCACCTTCGAAGACATGATGAAGCTCAAGCGTGTAAAAGAGCCGCAAGTCTCTCCTGACGGCAAATGGGTGCTGTTTACCGCTGTGGATGTGGACCTCGCCGCCAATACCAAGACGCCGCATGTGTGGATCGTGCCTCTTCAAAATAATAGGGAAGAAAAAAACAACAATGGAGGGACGGGTGTCTCGCCCGTACAGCCACAGTATCGACTCTTGTTAAAGAATTCCGCGCCTGACGCAAACTCTACAAATTGGGCGCCCCATGTTTCGCCGAATTTGCGAAACGTGGGAACCGCAGAAAAAGAAATCATCGCCGATCAGGACGCAGATCGTCCGCGCTGGTCGCCCGACGGGAAGCGGTTCGCGTTTATCTCGACAAAAGAAAACGGATCGCAGGTTTGGATTGCGGATTTTGACGGAGCCATCGGCGACGTAACTGCTGCGCACAAGTTGACTTCGATTTCCACCGAAGCGAATGGGGAGCTGTGGTCACCGGACGGCGAGCACATTCTATTTGTCTCCGATGTCTATCCAGAATGCGATGGAACGGCTGCTGAAGAAGTATCCTGCAACACAAAAAAAGCAAAAGACGCGAGGGCCTACAAAGTCCAGGCGCAAATCTTCGATCATTTGCTCTATCGCCATTGGAATGCTTATAGAGAAGGTAAGCGTACGCACCTTTTCGTACAGGGAATTCCGTTTGGGGTTTCGCGGCACGACAGTGCCGGGCGTGAATACGATACTTTCGGCTTTACACCTCTGGACGCGGTTCCCCGCGACCTAACCCCCGGCGACTTCGATGCTCCTGTCTTTTCTCTCGGCGGACAGGATGATTATGCCTTTTCTCCCGATGGCAAGGAGATTTGCTACACCTCGAACCATGATTCGATGCCCGCGGATTCTACGAATAATGATCTGTTTACTGTTCCGGTGAATTTTCGCCCGGATGCGACATCGAAGGACGTTCTTGCCGCTACCAAAGACATCACCACCGATAACAAAGCTTCCGATTCAACTCCGCTATATTCGCCGGATGGAAAATACATCGCCTATCGTGCGCAAAAGCGTCCGGGATATGAGAGCGATCGCTTCCGGTTGATGCTGTATGACCGAAAGACGGGAGAGAAGAAAAACCTTGCGGAGAGTTTTGACGCGTGGGTCGGAGCCTTTACTTGGACACCGGACTCAATGACGATCGCGTTCGCCGCTGAACACGAAGGGCAATTCGCCGATTTATGTCACTTCGCTAAGTGGTGATTGGGGTTCGTCCAGCTTATCGACGGCCCGGTCGGCATTGGTGGAGGGCTTTTATGACACCCCTGTTTTCGCGCCAAATGGAAATATCTTGGTATTGACGGTGATGTCCCTTCAGCAGCCCGCGGGCATCGCGATCTTTCCTGTCCCCCAAGAGTTTTTGCGTTTGACAAGGGGCTTACCCGCAGTGAGCTGTGCGTGGATCAACGGAAAGGTTGTCCCCGAAATGTGCAGAGGGCCGCAGGTGATCACCCATCTTAATGATGATCTCTTGTCTCAAATCAACATGTCTCTTCTCGAACGCTTCTGGTTCACCGGCGCGCACGGCGATCAAGTTGAAGGCTTCCTCGTTATGCCGCCCAACTTCGATCCCAACAAAAAATATCCGGTAAAGTTTCTCATTCACGGCGGGCCTGAAGGTTCATGGGGAGACGATTGGAGCTACCGCTGGAATCCCGAACTATTTGCCGCTCCGACTTCATCAAACCCCGCAGGCTACGTCGTCATCATGATCAACTTCCACGGCTCGACCGGATACGGGCAGAATTTCATTGACGCTATCAACGGCGATTGGGGCGGCGCGCCTTATGAAGACCTGATGAAGGGACTCAATTATGCAGAATCGCATTATGGTTTTATAGACCAAGACCGTGAGTGCGCCCTCGGCGCCAGCTACGGCGGATACATGGCCAACTGGATCCTTGGCCACACCAACCGCTTCAAGTGCATCGTCACCCACGACGGGATGTTCGATACGGAATCCTTCTGGGGCACGACTGAGGAACTCTGGTTCCCTGAGTGGGAGTTCAAAGGCACGCCATATACGAATCGCGAGATGTATCGCAAATGGTCTCCGGCGTTGTTTGCCGAAAATTTCAAAACGCCGATGCTTGTCATCCACGGCCAGAAAGGTTACCGCTTAGACTTGTCGCAGGGCCTGGCGCTGTTTACAACCTTGCAGCGTCTCGGCGTTCCGTCCAAAATGCTCTACTTCCCAGACGAAGGACATTGGGTGCTGAAACCACAAAACAGCCAGCTTTGGTACAAAACTGTGAATGACTGGGTGGATCGGTGGACGAAAAAGTCCGAGGATGATGCCTCGCGGATTCATTAACGCTCAAGGCCCTCATCGTGAGAGCGACCCATCTTCGATTTTGGCAAGCGAATCGAAAGCGCCACTCAAGCGTGCCGATTCTTATAAGTCTTCAGAGAGTAGCTTCGGTGAGCTTTACTGTGCTGGTGCGGAAGGCGTTGGGACAGGTGCGCCGCTTCCCTGGCCGGTATTTACAATATCTTTCAATTCCTTGCTGGGCTTGAAGAAAGGGATTTTCTTTGCGGGAACTTCGACGCGCTCCCCGGTCTTTGGATTACGTCCCACGCG
>JANWKU010000167.1 GCA_025451215.1 Terriglobales bacterium | reverse complement strand
CATGGAGAATGGGGCGCCTGAGTAAGTTGTGCCGTCGATCTTCGTAAAGCCGTAGTAGCTTCCCAGGGTAAAGTTTGGCGTGATGGTGTACAGATCGACGACGCTAACATTTTTATCGATCAGTGTTTCGGCATTGCCTTCCGTTTCAAGGATGTTCGTGGACGGCGGAAGAACCAGCGGTTGCGTGTATTTCTGCTGGAAGTAATGGCCGCTTAGATGGTTTTTGGCGAAGTTGTAGTCCACCTTTACCAGGTATTCATCGGTGTTTTGAACGATCGGCAAGCCGTTATAATAGAGGTTATCGTTCGGAAGACCAGGAGGCCCCGGAATTCCGAGCTGAGCGCCGTTGGGCAGCGGAATTTTATTCAGGAGGTAGGTCGCGACCGGACTGACGGGGATCTGGTTGTTGGGATAATTCACCCCTGTGGCCGGATCGACAAGTTGAACGCAGGTCCCGAACGATTGACAGACTGGGGAGCCCGGTGCGATATCGGAAAAATCGCCCGTGCGCTCAGCGGCGTTCGGCACATACGCACCCAGCCCATTGTTCGTCGAACTGAATCTGGTTCCCTGGTAGCTTCCGAAATAAAACAGTTTGTCCTTCAGGATGGGGCCCCCAATGTATCCGCCGAACTGGTTCTGGTTCAGCGCGCTGACCGATTGCGCGAACCAGTTTTTCGAGTTGAACATGTCGTTCTGGTAAAACTCAAACAATCCGCCATGAATGGAATCCGTCCCTGACTTCAAGGAGATATTGACAATGCCGCCGATCGCGTCTCCATAGACGGCGCTCATATTGCTGGTCAATAAGTTGAACTCCTGGATGGCGTCCGGGTTGGGGAAGGGCAAGTTAGTGTTGATGTAGGTATCGTTATAGTCGGCACCGTCCAACTGATAACTGACCCCATTGGCCCCGGAGCCGTTGATCTTTGCATATTGCTCGCTAGGGAAGACGCCACCTTCGCAATTCGCGGCGCAATAGCTTTGCGTAACGTTTTCCGCTCCTGGAACAAGAAAAACCAGCTGCTGGGCGTAGCGGTTGTTCAACGGCAATCCAACGATATCTTTCTGTCCGATAACCTGACCCAGAGTCGCTGAATCGGTCGTCACCATGGTCGCGTTGGCCGTCACTGTCACCTTCTGCGCGACCGATCCCACCTTCAACTCGACCGGCAGGGTGACAGCCTCGTTTGTGGACAGCGTGACTCCCTGCTGCGTGTAGGTGTTGAACCCGTTGAGGGTGACGGTGATCTGATACTGGCCCACGGGCAGCGCCGGGAAAACGTATTCGCCGGAGCTGCCGGTGCTGGCGGTACGCGTAAAGCCGGTGCCTACCTGCTCCACCGCGACAGTGGCTCCCGCCAGCGCGGCCCCGGAAGAATCGACGACAGTGCCATTCAGACGGGCCGTGGTGAACTGCGCCAGTGCTGGAATGGTAAGTCCACAGACCAGAATCAATGACAAATGCAAGCAGATTAGCCTGCTCGCTTCAGCTACGCCCTTGAAGGTCTTTTGCATATCTTCGCCCCTGAATGTCGCCCAAATATGGTGGATTTTTATCGACCGTGGCGTTTCAATTGGATTTAATCCGCTCTAATAAAGGAACGCAATGAAAAAACCGACGCCCTATCATTCGCCATTCAGCCTATTGAACAATTTTTCCCTCACACCATGGCGTAGCGCGCGTGATAGACGGTTCAAAATTTCAAGGGACTTTTACTGAACGATGAGTCGGATTTGCGTTCTGATTAAAAGGCGATGAAAAAACTGCAAAAGCTGTACAGCATATTGGACGCAATGATCGAGGTCTGATGCAATCAACTTGACTGTAATCATCGGCGGAGCCATGATCGCTATGCTTGTCTGCAAGGTCGCAGGCTAGTCGACCCAGTATCTGTAAAACCCGTTCAATTAGGATGTTCCTGAAGCAATCGATTTCCGGAATGCATGATTTCCGCTACCGCTTTTTTCGCCAATAACAATGGCGGGTTGGAGAATAGCGGGTTGTCTTGGTGGACAACCAATGTAGCAACGGCTTAGGCCGTACTTCGATTGAAAGCAGGAGGGGGCGTATGAAACACCCGTGGAAGATCTTGTTCCTGGCTGTACTGGCATCGCTCGTCGCAATGCCGATGGCCACGCACGCACAATCACAAACCTCGCAGATGGACGCTAAGGCGAATAAATTTCCATCAAAGATTAAGTACGTCTGGATCATTTTGATGGAGAACCACAACTGGACGGGAAACAATGCTGGGGCCGCGTTCGGGGACCCGGACATCAAAGGCAGCTCCCTGGCCCCATACATCAACGGATGGCTGCTGCATCACGCGGCCCATGCCGAGCGGTACTACAATCCACCGGGGAATCATCCCAGCGCACCGAATTACCTGTGGCTTGCAGCGGGGACGAATTTCGGGAAACTTTTCGATGACACGCCCGCTACGTACGATATAACCTCGCACAAACATATAGAGCGTCTCTTGACCAACGCTGGAATTTCCTGGAAAGATTATGCGGAGCAAGACTTCGGCAATCCGGAATATGACGACTGTCCGCTAGATTTCAGTGAAGTCGACGTCAATCACGTGCCGGCAGTCAATTTCGCGGACGACACCGACAACTTCAATCCGCAATCGGCGTTTTGTATCAAGCACGTGGTCCCATATTCGGAGATGGCAACGGACATCGCCAACCATAAAGTGGCGCACTACAATTTCATCGCACCGAACGTGTGTCACGACGGCCATGAGGGTGTTTCTCCGTGTGCCAGCGACGAGCCCGTGGATAACACGCGTCGCAGCGATCAATGGCTACAAGAGAATGTTCGCTTGATTACCAATTCACCGGAGTACAAGAAGGCCGGCGTACTGTTCATCCTATGGGATGAAGGCGAAGATAGCGGTGCCTATAGCGATGGACCGATCGGTATGTTCATCCTATCGCCCTTCGCCAAAGGCGGTGGTCATAGCGAATACACCAACTACATTCATTACACCCATAGCTCGATGCTGAAGACGGAAGAGGAAATCTTCGGTCTGCATCCATTGCTGGGAGCCGCGGCAGATGCCGGAGTAAAGGACCTGCGCGACTTCTTCGATATTTCCAAGCTAAAGAACTGAGACGGAGATAACGGATAACGACGGTAAATGGCATCGCTATGCACGGCGGCGGCGTGATGGGCCTGGGGCATCTCGTCTCATCCGCCGCCCGCTCATGCCCCGACATCTTTTATCAGCCGGCAGCCGAAGTTGAAATTCTGCTGTCGCCCACGTCCTCGGGATACTTCTCCGCCAAAGCGCGAATCTCATAGCTGAATTGCATGAATCGCTGCTCCCATCGCTTCGCTTGCTTGGGCGTGTACCGATAGAAGCCCTTCGCGTTAGAGACTCCGCGCGCACCAGAGTCCACAACTTTTTGCATGAGACGTGGTACATCGGTTGCGCAACTTAGATCCGGCAAAAGCTCTTTCATCACAGTGGCATAAGCCTGGATGCCGGTGAGGTCCATAAACCGGAACGGGCCTGCTAAAGTGATCCAATACCCCAAGTCATTGCGCAGTGATCGATCAACGTCCGCCACCGACGCAAAACCAGAATCAACCAGATAAAAGGCTTCGCGAAGCATCGCATACATGATTCGGTTTGCGATAAATCCACGGATGTCTTTGCGGACAAGCGACGGTTCCTTGCCCCACTTGCGCGCCAGCCGCAAGGCGCGCTGCGCGTTGGAGGTCGTAGTATGTCGGCCACATATGATCTCCATGAACCTTGTGAGGTGTGCTGGCTCCGCCCAATGCAGCCCCACAATGCGTTCAGGATGCCGGGCATTGGTTTGCAGGTTTGTGACAGGAATTGCGGAAGTGTTGCTGCCTATCAATGTGTTTCCGGAAACGACTTGTTCGATCTCGCTGATGACTTGCCGCTTTACCCCGAGGTCTTCAACGGTTGACTCAATGACTATTTCCGCATCCTTCAGATCGGATTTCTTATTGGAAATTGTGAACCGCTGAAGTAGAGTAGCTGGTGTTGCGGTGATCACGCCCTCGGCTTGAGCTTCTTTCAACAACTTTGAGAGCCTTGCACGAGCGGTTCGAAGCTTTGCCGGATTGGACTCGATACTATGCACAGAATGGCCGGCCGCGAGAAGACAGGCACTGATGCTTGTACCCATCAGGCCCATTCCCACAACACCGGCCGCACACGCGATCGTGGTTTCTCCTGAAAGTATTCCTGCAGGGCGATGCTCCGATTTATCGCGCTCCATTGCTGTTTTTCTAAGAGTCACAGCTTTAATCCTCCAAGGAAAGGTTCCTTGCATTACGTGCGCTGCTTCTGGATTAAAGCGGAAGAGAGACCGTATTGCCTTGTTTCGCCGCAACGGCCTGAAGCAGTGAGCTTTCCACGCATCGTAAGGTCTCTTCAACGTCAGCTTTGCTATGAGCTGCAGAAATTGAACACTGCTTGGTCGCCAGCGGGAATACGTAGATTCCTCTGTCAACCAGATTCAGACGAAATGCTGTGTCTAAATCAAAATCGTGGTGCATGGCGATGTCGTGCCAGTCGGTAGGGAGATGATCCATGAAGTATAGACAGAAGGCTGAGCCTTGGCGGGCAACAACACCATTTAGACCAATCTTTCCCACAATTGACTCAATACCACCTTCCATCACCTCGCCCAGGCTATTTACGTGACGGTAAACCTCACCATCGTTCATCCGCAGCCGCTCGATCGTTGCTATCGCTGCAGCTGTGGGGACTGGATGTCCGTTGTATGTTCCCGCCAGTAAAACCCGTTTGGATGGATCTGGTGCGACGAACAGATCCATTATGTCTTTTCTGCCACCTAGAACCGCGATGGGATAGCCATTCGCAAGGGCCTTGCCAAACACCAGGAGATCAGGTTTGACATTGGCAATGCTTGCGAAACCGCCGATGGCATGGCGGAAGCCTGTCTTGACTTCATCGAAGATGAGGACAAAGCCAAACTCATCCGCCAACTCTCGTAAGCCGCTCAGATATCCGGGGTTTGGTTTTACAATGCCGACATTCTGGAGAATAGGCTCAGTGATCAAAGCAGCGATCGGATATTTTTCACACACATACCGGACCGAATCGAGGTCGTTGAAATTGATGCTGTGCACCAGGCGCTGATGCTCTATCGGGATTCCCGAGCTGATGCCCCGGAATGGATACTCCCCAGGCGACTTTCTCGGGCCGACATCACTCAAGGCTGTCATGAGGTTGCATGCAACGTCGTTGTGCCACCCGTTGTAGCCACCCTGCATCTTGATGATGTGGTCTCTACCCGTAATAGCACGACCCAGGCGGATCGCCTCATACGTTGCTTCGCTCCCTGAATTCAACAGCTGCACAGATTCAACGGCCGGGACGTGCTCGCATAT
>JANWKU010000166.1 GCA_025451215.1 Terriglobales bacterium | reverse complement strand
GTGTGGACGACCGGGAGATTTCCCTCAAGCGTCAGCAAAAAATCTTTTTCCAGATTTCCGGGGCCGGTCATGAAGCCATTGGAGTGGCCGCGGCCTTCACGCTGAAGGCTGGCTACGACTGGTTCTTTCCCTATTATCGTGACCGCGCATTGTGTCTCGCGCTGGGAGCGACTCCTTACGAGATGTTGCTGCAAGGCGTGGGAGCAGCGGCGGACCCCAGCTCCGGCGGGCGTCAAATGCCTTCGCACTGGAGCTATCCAAAACTGAACATTGTGACGCAGTCTTCCTGCACGGGAACGCAAATCCTCCACGCGGTGGGTTGCGCGGAGGTTCCCCGTTACGCAACCGCGCATCCGCAGGCCACGCAAAAAGCCGCAGGCGACTACCGCGAGTTTAAGGAAGTTGTTTCGCACGGCGACGAGGTCACCTATGTTTCGCTTGGCGACGGAACTACCAGCGAAGGCGAATTCTGGGAGTCGCTAAATATTGCCTCTATCCGCAAGCTCCCGGTTGTTTTTTCCGTGCAGGACAATGAGTACGCAATTTCTGTTCCGGTGGAAGTCCAGACGGCCGGCGGAAACATCTCGCGACTGGTGAAAGACTTCCCGAACTTTCATTTTGAGGAAGTGGACGGCACCGATCCGGTGGCGAGCTACGCCGCGTTTCGGCGTGCGGTTTCACATTGCCGCTCCGGAGATGGGCCGGCGTTTGTGCATGCGCATGTGATTCGCCAGTATGCCCACTCATTTTCGGATGACGAGAAGTTGTACCGTCCCGAAGCCGAGCGGCAGCGCGACACGGACCATGATCCCGTGCACCGCACGCAAATGTTTTTGATCCGCGAAGGAATTCTGGATGCCAATGGCGTGAATCGCCTTGAGAAGCAAGTAGATGACGATCTTCAGATCGCCGTGGACCAGGCGTTAAACGCTGAGCCTCCTCGTCCGGAATCGGTCACGCAGTTTGTGTATTCACCCGACCTTGATCCTGCTTCCTCCGTGTTCGAGTCAGAGCCAGCGCCAGTTCATCCTGAGCACGCGCACAACGGAAAAAAAGGATCAGCCCCGAAAACCACGGCGGACATGATTAACACCGTGCTGCATGATGAGATGAAGCGCGATGAGCGCATCGTCATGTTCGGGGAAGATATTGCCGATTGCAGCCGCGAAGAATATCTGGAGAAACATTTAGTAAAAGGCAAGGGCGGCGTCTTCAAACTTACGTTTGGTTTGCAATGTGAATTCGGTTCCGACCGAGTCTTCAATTCTCCCATCGCCGAAGCCAGCATAGTGGGACGCGCCACGGGTATGGCCATGCGCGGCCTGAAGCCAGTCGTCGAAATTCAATTCTTCGATTACATCTGGCCCGCGATGATGCAGATGCGCAACGAGCTACCAGTGATTCGTTGGCGCTCCAACAACGGCTTTTCCGCGCCATGCGTAATTCGAGTGGCCATCGGCGGATATTTAACGGGCGGCGCGATTTACCATTCGCAGTGCGGAGAGAGCATCTTTACCCATATTCCGGGGCTCAGAGTCGTGTTCCCGTCGAATGCGCTGGATGCGGCCGGACTGTTGCGCACGGCTATTCGCTGCGACGATCCCGTGCTCTTTCTTGAGCACAAGCGGTTGTATCGTGAGAGCTATGGGCGCGCGCCTTATCCGGGACCGGATTACACCGTACCGTTCGGCAAAGCGAAGATCGTGCAGCCGGGATCGGATGTGTCCGTAATTACTTATGGCGCCGTGGTGCCACGCGCTTTGCAAGCGGCGCAGAAACTGGAGCGCGAGCACGGCATTAAAGTGGAGTTGATTGATCTGCGCACACTGAATCCCTTTGACTGGGAAACGATCGCCACGTCCGTGCAAAAAACCAGTCGCGTACTTGTTGCCTACGAGGATTCTTTAAGCTGGGGATATGGCGCGGAGATCGCCGCCCGTATTGGCAGTGATCTGTTCGAACACCTCGACGCGCCTGTGAAACGCGTGGCCGCGGCCGATACTTTTGTTGCCTACCAGCCGATCCTGGAAGATACGATTTTGCCGCAGACCGCTGATCTGTATCGCGCAATGAAAGAGCTGGCGGAATTCTAAAAGAGCAAACCGCCGGTTGTCGCCCATCCCTTTCTCCATCCCGGGTACACGACTCGTACACAAAAATAGCCGATCACCTATGTTTCAATAGATGAACTTGGGCCCCGCTGTCCTGTGAGAAAACATGAGAGCCCTCATTATTGAAGATTCGGCTGTGGACCGCCGTATCGTCACCAAAAACCTGAAAGAGTGGGGTTACAAATTTTCCGTCACTACGAACGGGAAAGACGGTTGGGAGGCGCTGCAGGCCGAGAACGCGCCCAAACTGGTCATCATGGACTGGATGCTGCCCGACACCGAAGGCGTCGAGCTGTGCCGCAAAATCCGCAAAATTCAGGGCAAGCCTTATACCTACATCATGCTGGTAACCGCGCGAAATCAGAAGCGCGATATGTTGCGGGCCATGGAAGCTGGTGCGGACGATTACCTGGTCAAGCCTTTCAATAAGCTGGAACTCAAAGCGCGTTTGATTGCCGCGAACCGCATTTTGGATTTGCAGGAAAAACTAATTGAGCTGGGCGAATCGCTCCGCTTCGCCGCCACTCATGACAACCTTTCGGGCCTTTGGAACCGGGGGCAGATTCTTGATTTCCTGGCGCGTGAACTAGTGCGCGCGAACCGCGATGACAAACCGCTGGGGATTGTTCTGGCTGATCTGGATCATTTTAAAAAAGTGAATGACACATTCGGGCATCTGGCGGGAGACGCCGTGTTACAAGAGGTTTCCAAGAGAATGCAAGGGAACATTCGCGCTTATGACGGAGTGGGCCGGTACGGCGGAGAAGAATTCCTGGTGGTATTTCCAGGCTGCGAGTACAAAATCGCAATGCGCCGCGCCGAGGATCTGAAGCGGCTTGTAGGAGAAAAGCCCATCATGGCGCTGGGTGAGAAAGTAAATGTGACCGCGAGTCTTGGCGTGGCTATTGCCGAACCCGGCTCGGATACCAGCGTGGAGTCATTGTTGCAAAAGGCGGACCAAGCCATGTACGCGGCAAAGCGAAAAGGCCGCAACCGCGTGGAAGGAAGCGGGAAACCTTGAACGGGGTCCGCGGTGTCTATTGCGGAGTGCAATGTGCGTACGACATTGCCGCAAACAACAATAAAATTTTCCCGCAAGTGAAAATGCTTTTTGCGTTCCTGTTGTGCTCACTTCGAGGAGGCGCAATGCTGCGATGTGCAATTGTTTTCTCTCTGTTCGTTTGCTGTTCTTTTCCAGCCATCAGTCAAACTCAGGCCAATTCCAGTTCCAATGACGAATCCGCCGGGCGGCTTCCCGTAAAGCGCGTTGTGCTTTACAAAAACGGCGTGGGATATTTCGAGCACATGGCCCACGTCCACGGAACGCAGGATTTAAGCATTGATTTCACCACGTCACAACTCAACGATGTACTGAAATCGCTGACCGCCGTGGACCTGGGCGGCGGCAGTGTTTCTTCCGTGCGGTATAACTCCATCGCACCGCTCGACGAGCGGCTCAAGTCTTTGCGATTGCCTTTTGGCCAACAGATCACCAGCAATGAATTTTTGAATGCCATGCGCGGATCGCGCGTGGAGGCGCATAACGCTTCCAGCACGGCCACCGGGCGCCTGTTGAGTGTGGAGCAAGTCCAGAAGCAAGTGCATGAGAATGAGTTTATTAACGTGACCCAGTTCAGCGTCCTCACCGACGCTGGCGAGATGCAGACATTTGAAATGGGGCCGGGAACGTCTGTGCGGCTGGCGGACCACGAGGTCATGGATGAAGTTGGGCATTACCTCAACCTGATCAGCTCCTCGCGTGCCCGCGACGTGCGCCGCATGACGCTTACTGCTTCCGGCAATGGCGACCGCCAAGTTTTCGTCAGCTACATCAGCGAAGTTCCGGTCTGGAAGAGCACGTACCGGATTTTGATTTCTGACAAGCCCGGCGAAAAGCCTCTGCTGCAAGGCTGGGCAATTGTGGACAACACCATCGGCGAAGACTGGAAAGATGTGCAACTGTCTTTGATCGCTGGATCGCCTCAGTCATTTGTGCAGGACATTTCGCAACCTCTGTATGCGCGGCGTCCGGTCGTGCCGTTGCCGCAGTCAGTGATGCTCACTCCGCAATCGCACGAGGCGACGCTGAAGGATGAATCGGAGAACGGAGAAGCGGACAAAAATGCTGCCCCGCCGCCCCAGGGAGCGCCCGTGCCGATGTCAGTGGGAGTGATGGGAGGAGTTGGCGGTGGGGTTTTCAGAGCGTCGCAATCAATATCCGTGGAAGCAAACCAGGTGAAGGAATACAGTCGTGTGACTGATTTTGCCAAGCTCCAAAAAGCTCCCGACGTTGCAGGCAAAGCCATCGGCGACTACTTCGAGTACGACATAAAACAAAAAATCACGATTGATAAGAATCAATCGGCGCTGGTTCCCATTCTTCAATCGCCGATTGAAGCCCAAAAAGTCACGCTGTGGAATGCGGATTCGCAGCCGCTGCGGGCATTGTGGATCAAAAACACCAGCGGCCAGATTCTGGACGAAGGTACCTTCAATGTTCTTGATGCGGAGACGTTCGCCGGTGAAGGCATCATGGACAGCATTCATCCTGATGAGCGGCGGTTGCTCTCTTACGCCGCCGACCCTGCCGTGCATGTGAAACCAGAAACGCTGCGCAGCGACAAACCCTACAGCCACGTTCGGATTTACAAGGGCATGATGATGCTGACGCAGGAGCAGCGGGAAAAGACGAAATACACGATTCATGATGCGGACACGGCTTCACGGCAAGTCGTGATTGAGTATCCAGCTCGCCAAGGGTGGGAGCTGACTAAGGATTCTCCCAAGCCCGAAGAAACGACGGAGTCTTATCTTCGATTTATGGTTCCAGTCCAAGGAGGAAAGACGGCGGAACTCAACATCGAATCTTTTCATCCGGAGCTTACGCAGTTCCTGCTCACCAATCTAAATTCGGACCAGGTTGCTTACTTTTCGCAGCAGAACCGGGTGACGCCGGAAATGCGGCAGATTTTCCAGCGCATTATGGTACAGAAGAACAAAATCAGCGGCCTTGACCAGCAGATCAATCAGCGCAAACAGGAGAGCGATCAGATATCTTCCGACCAGGCGCGCATCCGGGAAAACATGAAAGCGCTGCGCGGTGGCGCGGAGGAGCATGCGCTCTTGCAGCGCTACACGACGGAATTGAATACGCAGGAAGACAAGCTTGCTGCGTTACGCAAAGAAATCGCTGAGTTCCAGGCGCAGCGCAACCAGGCGAATTCCGAGCTTGAATCCATGATTATGAACCTCAACCTGGACGAGAGTCTGTAGAAGCTTACTGCTGTCTCGCGGCAATCGGAGCGGTGTCCCGGAGTTCAGGCAAAGTGGAATTCCAGTACACTGTCCCCAGATGCCCCTCGTCTCTCGCCTGCGAACGTGGTTCGCCATCGCCATGATTTTCATGCTGGCGATCGTGGCGGGCGCGTATTTCTACGCCAAGTGGCGGGTAGAAAATGCGCTGAAGGAAGTTCCCGGCAGGATGGGATTCGAAATCAAGCAGAGCGCGGATGGGTTCACGATTTCCAAATCCGACGGTTCGCGCACCCTTTTCAAAATCCAGGCTAGTAAAGCGATCGAATACAAGAAGGGGCTCATCGCCGAACTGCATAACGTGAACATTACGGTGTACGGCGCGGACTCCAGCCGCTTTGACCAGATTTACGGAGACGATTTCGAATACGACCCGCAAACTGGAAACGTGACCGCGCGCGGCGAAGTGCAGATTGATCTGGAAGCAAATCCCGCGGGGATTGCCAGCCCTGACCAATCTGTTCCCCAGGAACTCAAAAATCCCATCCACCTAAAAACCAGCGGCCTGGTATTCAATCAGAAGACCGGAGACGGTTACACGACGCAGAAGGTGGAATTTCAGATTCCGCAGGCTAGCGGATCGGCGGTGGGCGCCGATTATGCCGCCAAAACCGGCGCTCTTACGCTGCATTCGCAAATTCAAGTTACGACCAATGGCGAACAACCGGCGCGGATCAACGCGGCGAAGGCCGTGATTGCCAAGACTTCCCGAACGGTCACGCTGGAGCAAGTGCATGCCGCAGGCAGCGATAAAAATGTTGATGCGTACAAGGTGGTGTTGTTTTTAGCCGCGAACAACAAGGTAGAGCGAGTGCTCGCGAGCGGCAATGTTCATATGGCGGAGAAGGCCAAGCAGACCACTGAAGCGCAGGCAGGTCAGTTAGAGTTGCAGCTTAGCGGAAAGGGAAATGGACTGCGCCAGGCGGTACTTTCGGGAAATGTGCAGATGCAAAGCGGGTCCGCACCAGAGCAGGCGACCACGGTACAAAAGCCAGCCATCCAAATGACCGCGGGCCATGCGGTGCTGCACTTCGCGGAAAAGAATATTCTGACCAGCGTTCGCGCCGAAGACAATGTGCGGCTGCTGCAACATCAGAAATCATCGTCCGAAAAATCCGCCGCCCAGGATATTGAACTCACCGCTCCCGCCATAAATTTCGCCATTACCGATGGCCATTTTTTGAAATACGCGGAAACGTTCGGCCCACCGCAAATCGCGATTCGTGAAATCGAGCTAAAAACAGACGCCAAGCCGGCAACCGATAAACCACATACGCAGCAAACATTGGTCACGGCGGGCAAGTTCACCGCCCAATTTAATGATCAGGGACAAATCACGCAGCTTCATGGCTCGCCTTCCTCGCGCATTGTGGTAAGCAGCGCGGGCCGGCCGGATCGCGTCAGCACCAGCGATATGCTGGATGTGAATTTTCGTCCTGGAAGCGGCGTGGAATCTTTCACGCAGCAGGGAACCCTTCTCTACACCGACAAAGACCAGAAGGCATGGGCGGAAAAGGGCCATTACACCGCCGCCGATCAGATGCTGGTGTTAACCGGGTCACCGCGCATTGCAAGCGCGGCCATGAGTGTGAGCGCGCAGACAATCCAGTTGAATCGCGCCACCGGCGAGGCAGATGCGGAAGGCGACGTCAAAGCCACTTATAACGATATGAAGCCGCAGCCGAACGGCGCGCTGCTCGCGTCATCTTCGCCCATCCATGTGACCGCGCAAAAAATGACAGTCCATAAAACACCATCGGTGGCATTGTTCACCGGAGGAGCGCGTTTATGGCAGGACGCCAACCTCGTACAGGCTTCGTCCATCCAGTTTGATCGTGACCGCCGCTCCGTGCTGGCGGCTGGTTCCGATGCAGCGCCGGTCTCCACCGTCCTGATGCAGGCTGACAAGAGCGGCAAAATTACTCCTGTGACGATTACTTCGAGCAAGCTGCAATATACCGACCATGAGCGTCAAATTCATTTTGATGGCGGCGTCCTGGCCAAAGGATCGGACCTTACACTTACAGCGAATCGTATGGATGTGTTCCTGGCGGCGCAGACGCCCAAGCCGAATGGGCAAAGTACGGTAAAAGATGCGGCGAAAGATACTGCCTCCACAGGGAAAATCGAGCGAATTGTCGCCAGCGGGAACGTTTCAGTCACCCAGCCGGGTCGCCAAGCCAACGGAGGGAACCTCACCTACATAGCCGCAGAGGATAAATTGGTTCTGAGCGGAAATTCCCCCAGCATTTTTGATGCCGAACATGGCAAGATTACCGGGGTTTCATTGACTTTTTTTAGGCATGATGATAGGGTGCTCGTTGAAGGCAGCACACAGCTCCCCGCTGTAACCCACACGCAAATGGCACGATAAATGCCTACTCTGGCCACCGACGAAATCGGAAAATCTTATCGCGGCCGCCGAGTTGTTAACGGGGTTAGTTTGCGGGTCGAGCAGGGTGAAGTTGTTGGTTTGCTTGGACCTAACGGCGCCGGCAAGACCACGACCTTCTACAGTATTGTCGGTCTGATCCCCCCTGATACAGGCCGCATCCTGGTGGACCAGGAAGATATCACAGACGTGCCTATGTACCTGCGGGCGCGTCAGTATGGCATCAGCTACCTTCCCCAGGAGGCTTCGGTATTCCGCAAGCTGACTGTGGAAGAAAACGTTCTGGCGGTCCTGGAGGCCCAACCGATCTCCTGGCACGCCCGGCGGGAGACAATGGAGAAGCTGATTGACCAGCTGGGTTTGGAGCATATTCGCCAGAATCGCGGGTATGCGCTTTCCGGGGGAGAGCGGCGGCGCGTGGAGATTGCCCGCGCCCTATGCATCACCCCAAAGTTTATTTTGCTGGATGAACCATTTTCCGGCATTGATCCAATCGCCGTACTGGATTTGCAGAAGATCATCAGCGGATTGAAAGCCAGCGGGATCGGGGTGTTGATCACCGATCACAATGTGCGGGAGACTCTTTCGGTCACCGACCGGGCCTACATCATTGACGATGGAAGGATTTTCCGTCAAGGCGTGCCCGGGCAACTGGCGAATGATCCGGAAGTACGAAGAGTTTATTTAGGCGAGAGTTTTTCGCTGGTATGAAAAAGGTCATTGGCTGTTGGTCTTCGGTCTTGGGCAAAAGCCATAACCACGATCAGCAAAGAACGACTGAAGCCAACGACCAACGACTAAGGAACAACGACTGATTTATGGTTTTACTCCAGCCAAGATTACATCTCAAGGTCTCGCAGCGGCAGATTCTGACGCCGGGCCTGGTGCAGATGGTCAGTGTTCTTGCGCTCAACAAGCTTGAGCTTAAGGACATGATTAATTCTGAAATGGTGGAGAATCCCGTACTCGAGGAGCTGGAAGACAGCGTTCCTTTGATTGATGACGTTGGCCGTCAAGAAGAAGAACGCGACCGCCAGGCTGCGGCAGCTACCGACGAAAGTCCTGCCACAGCGGACGAAAAGAAAGACCCTTTTGAAGAAATTGATTTTGGATCATTTTTTCAGGACTACCTCGATCCGGGTTTTCGTACGCGGAGCGAAATGGAGGACCTGGAGCGCCCTTCGTTTGAAAATTTCCTTTCCAAACCCAGCAATCTTACCGACCACCTGACGTGGCAATTGGGTTCTTTGCCGTTGCGCAAAGAAGTCCGGCGCGCGGCGGAACTGATTGTCGGAAACCTGAACGAAGACGGGTACTTGATTGCAAGTGACGAAGAGTTGTTGGGAATCGCACCGCCCAGCTCGCCTGAAACAGATGTTGCGGTGGTGGAGAACGTAGTAAATGAAGCTGTTGCCCTCGGCTTGGCCGCGCTCTCAGTATCCGCTGAGGAGCAGATTGTAGAAACAAACGAAGCAGATGATCTTGGGGAGACTAACAACAGCGATCCGGATACCTTTAGCGGTATCGGGGTGGAGCTTGATCCGGCCATTACTCCGCCAGTGCTGGAGGAAGTTCAAGCTCAACGGACTGATCCAAATCCCGTTCCACCAGCCGTCTCGCTCCCCCACGAAGCCCCAACCAATTTGGGTTTTAACCTCGTTGACTTGCACGAGGCGTTAGATGTGGTTCGCCAGCTTGATCCTCCGGGAATCGGCTGCCGTGATTTGCGGGAGTGCCTGCTTTATCAGCTCAAGGACCATCAGCGATTGGCGGAGCAGAAAAACGGCAATGGGGACATTGCGGCGCAGGGGCAAGTGATTGCCGATGCCATCGTTGTGGTGGACCTGCATCTTCGCGCGCTTACGGCCAAACAGTATAAGGAAATCTCCCGGGCAATGAACCGCCCCGTCGAGGCCGTGGAGCATGCGCTGGAATACATCAGGACGCTGGATCCTCGCCCCGGACAACGCTACAACAATACGCAGCCGCGCCTGATTGAGCCGGATGTCGCCTTCGTAAAGCACGGCGACGAATGGCTGGTGCTGATGAATGACGAAGACGTTCCCCAGCTTCGTCTGAATCCCGCCTACAAGCGATTGTTGAACCGCGATACCAACGACAAAGATACCCGCAATTACGTCAAAGAGCGCTACAAGAGCGCCATCCAGCTCATCAAGAACATCGAACAGCGAAAGCAAACCATCATGAAGGTTTGCTATTCCATTTTGGCGCGCCAGCAGGACTTTTTGGATCAAGGCATTGATCAACTAAAGCCGATGATGATCAAAGAAGTCGCGGAAGAAATTGGAGTCCATCCTTCCACCGTAAGCCGCGCGGTCTCCAGCAAATATGTGCACACGCCGCAGGGTGTATTTGAACTGCGTTACTTCTTCAGTGAAAGCGTGCAGGGGCCGGAGGGCGGAAACACCTCACTACTAATTCTTAAACGCCGCGTGAAGAAATTGATTGAGGAAGAAGATCCGGCAAGGCCGCTGACCGATGAACAAATCACCCGCATTCTCCAGTCGCAGGGAATCCAGGTGACCCGCCGCACGGTTGCGAAGTACCGCGAGGACATGCGAATTCCCAGCACCCACCAGCGCAGAGTTAAAAAGAGCTAATGCAGGCCGAAGGTTAGCGCAGTAGTTTTCATTCTGAAATCTCATTCATACTCGATCCGAAAATGTTTTCTTCCCGTACAATATTTGGAGTATTAGTGTGCGCGAATCACGGGAGAGGGGCGCTCATGAATGTGGAATACACCGGCAGGCAATTTGAAATCACGGCCGCCATCCGCAAAGAAGTAGAAACCGGCCTCGCGAAAATAAAGAAAATTCTGGGCGATAAATTTGACGGCAAGATTATTTTGTCGGTGGAAAAGCGCCGCCATAAGGCGGAAATCACCATCACACCGCGCAAGGGGCCGCTAGTAGGCTTGGCCCAGGCGAGCAGCATGAAAGCGGCCATTGGCGAGGCGTTGGAGCATTTGTCGCGGCAGGCGATCAAATACAAGACCCGCGGCGTGGCTAAAAAACGCCATGACCGCAAAAACTGGAATGACAAAGCGCCGGTGGAAGAAACATCCAAAATGGCTGTAGGCCTTACTCAATCTACCGCCGTGCCTGTGCTGGTCCATAAATTTCCGGTAGTAGAAAAGTCCACCGAAGTCCAGCTTGTCCGTTCCGACGATTCGGTCGCGCTTCGCCCAATGACGCTGGAAGAGGCAATTAAGGAAGCTCAGTTTCGCGACCGGGAAGTCTTTGTTTTTCGCGACCCCAAGGGAAAGGTAATGGTGCTGCACCGCAAACGGGATGGGAAGATGGAATTGATTGAGGCTCCCTGATCCATTGTTGCGGCACGCGATCCGCGAGTCTGCCCTTTCGTTATTTCTTCAAAAGGTCAATCGCGCCGATGTGCTCGATACCACAACCGTGTCGAATCCCTAAAAGGAGCACTCGGTCCATGTTGCAGCGAAAATTAATCCTTCTGCCACTTATTTTTTTGCTTAAATTGGCAGGACACCAAACCAATTCACTCAATCGCAGGGGGCCAGTTGTGGGCTACACTTGCTTGGAGTTTCGATGACTCTCATGAGCTTAAAAGCTTAGGAGACACGATGAATCGTTCACGGATAGGCATGATCGCGGTCGTGCTCGTCCTGTTAGGGACGCATGTTCCGAGGTTGTGGGCGCAGGGGCCACCGTTTCAGACGGACGATCCGGTCCCGGTCGACTACAAACACTACGAATTTTATATTTTCGGCGCCGCTGATGGCACTCCGGTGGAGATGGACTCTACAGGGCCAGCCTTTGAGTTTAATTGGGGAGCGTTTCCGCGAGTACAGTTACATGCTGTGCTGCCCTGGGGTTCCATTCATCCGTCGAATAATCCTGCGTACTTGCCCGGTGGAACTGGTCCTAGCGCCTTCGGTTTAGGGGACATGGAGCTGGGAGCGAAGATCGCTTTCATTAAGGAATCGAAACACATGCCGCAAATCGGAAGCTTCACGATGTTTGAGATTCCTACGGGAAGCTTTGACCGCGGGCTTGGTGTCGGCAAAGTCTGGTACAAGCTTCCGATCTGGCTTCAGAAAAATGAAGGCAAATGGTTGTTCGATGGTGGTGCAGGTTATCAGGTCGTACCTCAGACTGACTACCGAAACTTCCTCTATACCGGATGGCTGATAAAACGGGAGATCAATGAGCGACTGGAGCTGGGCGCGGAAATTTTCGCTCACGGAAAAGAAGGATTGGCGACTCCGCAGGCAGAAGCTTCAACGATGGTAGATGTCGGCGGCTATTACCACTTCAAACATCATCCCGGCGAACAGTTTCTTTTTTGCTATGGGCATTCGGTGGCTGGCCAGACGGAAAACTACGCCTACATGGGCATCTATTGGACCTGGGGCAAAGATGCGAAAAAATCGAGCAGCTCGATGAACTGGATGCCGGATGTCCCAGGTTTTAAGCGCTAGCGGGTACGAACCGATAGATTGCATAGATTGATAAGTTCCGGCATGGCCTGCGTAAGCCAGACGTCCATTTGTCCGTGGGGGTCCGAAAGAAATGCTATGAAATGACCGTCCCTTGAAACGGCGGCAGCCTGCGCTATTCCATCAAAGTCCGCGCGGTGGGTTACGGAGATGTTTTCCCGGAGGGCTTGCTGCCTGTTCAAACGGACTGCGACTTTATTTGACCGGAGGGAACGTCGTATCATTGAGCGTGGCTTTTCCTATTAAAACTTGCGCCGTTTGCGGAGAAGAATTTGAGTTGAAACCGGATAAACCTGGTTTCGCCAACCGTTGCCCCGATTGCAGTACATCCGACGAGACTGGTTCCACAACTCAATCTCGCATGGATGCCGAGAGCCACAAGACGACACGCGAAGGGAATGCTGCTCGCAGGGAAGCCATGCGCAATCTCCTCTATCGTAAAGACAGCTAGCCGCTGTTTAGCGAAATCCCATACACTGAAGTCCCTTCGCCACCTCTGCAAAAAGGCGTCGCGAATAATTGGACATGCATCTACAGGACCAGGAGTTCGATTCTTGAATTCAGCGCGGCTTGCGATATTTTCTATTCTTGTGTTTTTGTGTGGTATCCCCTCTCAGGCTCAATCCGTTTACATCGCCCGTCCTGACGATCCTCATGCGGTCTATCTGACTGCTCAGGATTTTGGCGCGTATGGGAACGGCGTGAACGATGACTCTGATGCGCTCCAGCATGCGATTGACCGGGTGCAGGAGACTACCCACCACGGCGTTGTGTTTATTCCTGCGGGGCGATATCTGCTTACAAGAACCATTCATGTTTGGGCAGGGATTCGGCTGATAGGCTACGGCGCGAAGCGTCCCGTTTTCTTGCTGTCGTCGAACACGCCGGGATTTCAGCAACGCGCGGACCGTTACCTGCTCTGGTTTACCGATGAACGTACGCCTGCGGGGCAGCCCATTGCTGACGCCAGCGAATTTACCTTCTACAGCGCTGTTTCCAATATTGATTTTGAAATCGGAGCAGGCAATCCCGCGGCAGTGGCCGTGCGTTTTAACGTGGCGCAGCACAGCTTTATATCGCATGCGGACTTTCGGGTAGGGTCTGGTCGCGCCGCCATTGAGCAGGTTGGCAATCAGGCCAGCGACATTCATATCCACGGCGGAGATTTTGGAATCGTGACCGGAAAAACTTCGCCAGCCTGGCAGTTTCTTCTGATGGATTCGAGCTTTGATAGCCAGCGCGTGGCCGCCATTCGCACACAGGAAGCGGGATTCACGCTGGTTCGTGATCGTTTCGCGAAGGTTCCGGTGGCGATTGAAATCCCCGAGGGCCAGGTCGAACAACTTTATGGGCGCGACTTGCAGATGCGGGACATCGCTCAGACCGTGCTTCGACTCGGCGATGTAAAGAATCTTCGTTCCGAAATCACGCTGGAGAATGTTGCCTGCGCGGGCGTCAAGAAGTTTGTCGAAGGCGAGGAGGCATTCGGTGATGTTTCGATTGCCCAGCATTCATTTGTCGAAACTAGATTTACTCTCGGCCTCGAGATCGGCGCGGATGGCCGCGAGAAGGGTATTGTGCTGCATCATCATGAGCGTACATCTCGCGTGCAAGATGCAGTCTTGCAGAGCGATATTCCTTCCTTGCCTCCGATGAGATCTTGGGTGAATGTGCACGTGTTGGGAGTAAAGGGGGATGGCGGGACTGACGATACCCTTGCGCTGCAGCGCGCCATTGACGCCCATGCGACGCTGTTTTTCCCGAGCGGCCGGTATCGGCTGAGCGGGTCGTTGCGTCTTCGTCCAAACACGGCGCTGATTGGCTTCAGCCCGTTTACCACGCAATTCATTTTGGCTGACTCTGACGCGCATTTTCAGGGTGCAGGGCCAGCGATGCCGCTGCTGATTGCGCCACATGGTGGCGCGAATATCGTTACTGGCTTGGGTATCGCGACCGGCAACGCGAACCCTCGGGCTTCAGGAGTGGAATGGCTCGCCGGGCCGCGATCCATGCTGGAAGACGTGGAGTTCATTCGCGGACACAACGAATACGTCCAGATACTTGAGCCGGCAGCTGAGGCGCCTTCAAGAGGGCGGCGTCCGCAGATGCAACTCGATTCGCAATATCCTGCTTTGTGGATTCACGATGGAGGCGGCGGAATCTTTCGCGGCATATGGTCGCATGGCGGTACGGCGAAGGCCGGATTGCTGATAGAAAACACCAGCACGCGCGGCGTGATCTATCAATTTTCCTGCGAGCATCATATGCGTAATGAAGTCCGGATAGAACACGCGGCAAACTGGAAAATTTACGATCTGCAAACGGAAGAGGAAAATCCCGAAGGTGCGGATGCGGTGGCGGTGGAGCTTGATTCCTCGCATAACCTGCTTTTCGCCAATACATATATGTATCGCGTCTCGCGCAACGTTCTTCCTAAACCTTATGCGGTGATTGCGCGTGATTCTACGAACATCGCCTTCGACAACGTTAAAGTTTTCAGCCAGACGCGCCTGGCTTTCGATAACAGCGTTTTCGATGAAGGCAGCGGGGTGAAAGTTCGGGCGCATCACTTTGTTCATTTCACGCTGATGGCAAACATGCGACCGGGTGGGCCCTTGCCGCTTCCGGAGGCCTTTGCGCCGCGGGCTGCTCTCAGCCGGATTGCTACCGGTTTCAGCAATGCGTCAGGTCTAACGGCGGATGACGCGGGAAATGTTTTCTTTACCGATGCCGCCATGCACAAGATCTACCGTTACGACGGAACCAGCCACGCGGCAGTTGTTCTCGCTGAAACAAATTTGTCTCCGATGGTGCTAGGCTTCGTTCCGCCTTCAACGCTTTTGGCCGTCAACAATGAGAAATCGGTTTCGAGCGTGCAGATTGATACCGGCGCGGTTTCGCAGATCAGCGAAACGCCTTCCGCGAAACCTGGCACCACGTTGCTGCTGCCCGTCGGCCTTCACAACGAGTTGGCCCAACTCGACTGGATGCTCGCACGCAGGGGATATGTTTACCGACGCGGCAGCAATACAGCCCGGCGAAGCGAGTTGGTTCCAGAAGAACGTGGATATTACTACGCGCAGGCTAGCGTCGTCGCCATCATGGCGGGAGGCACCTGGCGGCCTTTATTGCAAAGTTCACAGCTTGCGCCGTTTGTTGTGGGAACCGAACACTACATCACCAGCGAGGATGACGCGCGAACGTGGATGGGAAAGTTGGAAGCCGGAGAAAACTTAAGCGCGCAACTTTTTGCGGAGCGTGGAGGCACTTCCGTTGTCTCCGATACTGCGGGCAATGTTTACATCGCCGGAGACCAGGTCTACGTCTACGACCGCGATGGTCATCAGGCCGGGACACTCGAAGTGCCGGAGCGGCCCAGCAGCTTGTGCTTCGGAGGCAGTGATCATCGCACACTCTTCATTGGCGCGCGCGGATCGCTGTATGCGATTCAGACCGCGGCGAGTGGAGAGTAAAGGCGGGCGCCTGGAGAAAAACGCCGTGATTGCGATTTAAGATCGCCAATCTTACTATAAGCGTCTATTTCGGATTCGATATGAAAACTAGCTTCCGTCTTTTTTTAATCTTTGTATGTTCGTTTTGCTTCCCGTTGCTGCTCAGCGGGCAGACATCGAGTGCTACCGCGTCGAACGTCCGAACATCCAATTCACAAATATCAGGCGCGCAAACAAGTGCTCCATCTGCGCCAGCCACTCCTGCCTGGGCGCAGCCGGGTTCGGCGACCCACACGCAGGTTGCGCCGCCACGGGATTTTCACCGGCCCAGCAAAAACTTCGAGACACCGATCGGCATCTTTGACGGGCAGTCGGACATTGGAAGCGCGCTATTGCCGGGCAGCGCCAGCTATGATGCGAGCACGAAGCAGTACACCATAAATTCCGCGGGATACAACGTCTGGTACACGCGGGATGAGTTCCGCTATTTGTGGAAGAAGATGTCGGGCGATGTGTCGCTGGCGGCTGACGTCAGTTTTCCTGACGCGAACGGTTATGGCGACCGCAAGGCGGTGCTGGTGATTCGCCAGAACCTGGATGACGATTCCAAGGAAGTGATTGTCGCTTTACACGGCGCGGGGATGATTCAACTGGCGCAGCGCGCGGAGAAAGATGTGCGCGTGGCAGACCGTGAATATCGCATCGGAGGGCGGGGCGGTCATCCGGGGGTGAATCCCGATCATCTTGTGGACATTAGCGCGCGGCGCATCGGCATTGAAAAACGCGGTGATTCATTCGCGCTGTTTGTGAGCGTGGATGGCGAGCCGATGCATCAGTTCGGGCCTCCAATCAATCTGCATCTTGATGCCCCGTTTTATGTCGGCATTGGTTTTTGCTCACACATGCCGGATAAGTCAGATACAGCGTTGCTTTCCAATGTTGTGCTGGAAAACGCCGCGGGGCGCGTGCAGTAGGGAAGCGAAGTCCTATTCAGAACATGCAACCGTGGATAGATTTTGTAGCGCCAGATCTCCGATCCGGCGTCGCCGGGTCAAAGACCCGGCGCTACACGAGCACGGGAGCTTACGGCAGTGATTGCAAAATAAACTGCTGCGATGCGGTTCCTGTAGTCGCCGAGCCAAGAATCAGCACTGGCCCTTGTGCCGCGCCCGGGCCGGGTTGCGCGGTTGCCAGACCATTGCTGTCTGATGATGCCGTGATCTGAGCAGATGCCAAAATCACTGGCATGGGATTTTGCGTGATCCCGGTATTCGTGAGCCACTCGATAGGCTGGTCATTTACCGCGCGGCCAATGATTGACTGAAAATTAACTGCGGCCCCAAATACCGGATCGGGCGGAGTGGCACTATCGGTGACGCGCACACTGACCGGAGCAAAAGCGGTTTGTTGTGAGACGCTCTGCGATGTTCCCGCCACTGGTTGAATTTGCAGCGAGGAAGCTGCCACAGGAAAAATCTGGAAGTTCTGGCAACGTGTGACCCCGCGGGCGGTGACGCAGGCGTTGCCGTCGGTTTCGGCAGCGATGGCAGAAACGTGCAATGTGGTTGACGAATTTCCATTGCTGTCGGTTGTATTGCTTGGCACGCTGAAGCTCCCGCTGCCTGCGGTAATGGTATAGGCAACGTTCAATCCGGCGGTGGACGCGCCGTTTGTGAGCGCGTGCGTGGTGATCGGTATGTCGAGAGTGCTTCCTTGGGGGACCCAGATTTTAGGCGAAGCGAGAGAGACGTCCAATGAACTGGAAACCAAGCCGAGCAGAGTAGTCTGCACCTGTTGCGGAGATGAATAAGACGCCGGCGCGAGGCGCGCAACAATAGTGATAACGCCGACGGTGAGAGGCGTGATCCGTGTCGAAGCGTGGCCGGATTGGTCGGTGAATACCGAACAACTGGCTGCGTTGGCACAGGCGCTGAGTGCTGCGGAGGGTGTGACGCTGAAGGCGATGGTCGCGCCAGAAACTGGAGCACCGTCAGGCCCGAGGACCAGCACCGCGAAGGGCACAGGCGCTTGCGAGCCTACGGAAACCGATGGGTTCGCGCCGGAAATCATCGTGAGCGTGTCGTTCGGCCCGGCGCCATAGGTGAGCGCCCCGGTCATTGTGGAAGTCATGGAAGCTGCGGGATCGGAGAGGGCAATGTCACGGACCCCATCGGTTGCAGCAGTTGCGCTCAACAATAACTGATTGGCGGAAGCCGCGAGCAACCTAGCATTTGCGCCCGCAGCTGAGACGGCCGTGTTTGCATGGAACCCCAAACCCCGGACGGCAAAAATGCCGCCCGAGGCTGGCACGCGGCTGGGGGAGGCACTGTCGCCATAAAAAACGCGCGCGTGGTAGTGGTAGTCGGGGCGTCCGTCGCCGCGAAAATCGAAAATTCCCAGGCGGAAATTCGTGCTTTGCAGAAGTGACGCGCCCAGTTGCGTGGTGTCGGCGGAATTTGAGTTGAAAGCTGAGGGAGTATTCGCCGGAGCTGGAAATGTTCCGGGATCAGCCAATCCCCAAATCCCGATTACAGGAAGAGCTTTGCTGGCCGAAGCCGCTCCGGTTTCATCCATGGCTGTGACTTGCATGGTCAGCGTGTGATTCGCTTGACCTGAAAACCAGAAATAGTCGGTATCGCCATAACCGCTGAGCGAGCCGTCCCACTCGCCGCGTGCCGGGATGGGCGCTGGCGTGGCCTACGTGGTCGCGCTGCCGGGGGCGGGGGCGCCCCGGGCGCTTGCTTGCATCACGATGTCCTGTTCAACATCTTGCCCCAGATTCACATTCACCAGAATCGGCTGCGCTGTGCCCGAGGGGTGCACCTGCAAAGGGCCGTAGGGGCGCAACTGAGTTGACCAGAGCGGGTCCACGGCCTCCACGGTGAGTTGATATTGAGCGCTTGTGCCGTTGTTGGGAATTTGCAGGCCCGCAAGATCAAAAAAGCCCTCCACCGAGGAATCGGTCGATCCGAATTGGCTGAATGGTGTGCCGCTCGCGTCGCTAAAGCCGGTGGCCGAGTTTCCGGCGTTGCCGGAGAAAAGAAATCCTGAGACCGATGCGGCGACGTGGGTTTTTGAAGGCTGCCCAGTGGAGGGATCTATCCATCGCGCGATTACGTTGACGCCCTGCATAGGCTGGCCGGGACTTCCGTTGGGACCAGTGAAATAAACGGAGCCGTGAATGCGGGCCGTGGCCGCTGAGAAAATTTGTTTACCGGTGAATTCGGCGATATTTTGCGAAGTGATGGGATAAAGGCGCGAGAGCGTGGCCTGGTCATCCATCTTCGGCTGGCTGGCATTGGGAAAGCAGGAAGAGATGGGCGTGCAGAATGTAGGATCGCTTCCGTGCATGATGGTGAAGCCGGTAAAGTCGGCGGCGACTGCTGCCGGCTTTCCGGTGAGCACGTTGATATTGGTTTGCGACCAGTCGAGCCCGAAGATGCGTCCGATGACGCGAACCAGGCGGTATTCGACGTCCGGCTCCTGCGACGCACTTTGCAGGCAATTTCCGTTGAGCACGATTAGGCCGTGAACAATATGTGCGTCAGCGCTGAAGCTGTCAGGACCGCCGAAGGCGGCATTGCTGAAGCAGGAAGACGCGCTGCCGGCGCCTTGGCCGAGCAGGGCGTCGGTGACTGAACCATCCTGATCGTAAACAACTGCCACTGGAGTTGCGACGGCGGCGGGAAGAATGTCAGAAGGCATGGAGATCGAACCGTCACTGTTAACGGTGACATTTGAGCCGTTCACATCCTCGGCAAGCTGGCCACCGAGCATAGCGGAAACCGCCGCAGTGGGGGTGGACGTCCATTGCGTGAACGCAGAGGAAACGAAGGAGTCGGCGGCGGAGTGCAGGAGCACGGGGCTTAAGTCGCCTTGATCGGTGTAGTAGGTGATCGCTCCCTGTGCCCAGACAATTGGCGTTCCCATTGTGCCGGAATTGAAGAAAGTGCTGCCCGCCACATAGCGCGGGCCGCCCGCGTAGCCGCGCAGTGAGAGCAAAATGAGCAGGCACGCGGCTTGAATAATGCACTCTGCAAGACGATACGGTACGGAATGAATGTGCCTTATCGTCCCGCTCATCGTCCAATCCCCGCGAGATGACGAATGGCGCTGGTGAACTCCCGGGAACTCAGTTTGCTCTTAGAGTTGAAGGCCGGGCCGAACGAGGGATCGGAAGAGAGAGAATTCTGCTGCTGCTGGCTGAGTGCGATAAAACTATCGTTGCCAACGACGAATTCCCCGACCGGGCCGGAGACTGGACTGGTTAGCCCTAATTTGCTGGGTCGATACAGAAACAGCACGACGTTCTGCCCGACGCGATAGTGATCGCTCGACTCCCACACGCCCGCCCACTCTTTGACGGAGAGCATTTGCCCGGTTTGCGTGCCGCGAATTCCCTGGGCGACACGGAAGGTAATTTGCACCGTCGCGACATCCTGCGGGTTTTTTGGTTTGAGCCATTGGACCTTCGTGACGCTACCCTGAAAAATGTAGCCTGACGCGCCCATCACCTGTGAAAAAGGCGGGGCGGGAAAGGGATGCGCAATCGTGCGAGGTCCGGCAGCGCGAGCCGCACCGCAAAGCAGCAGCCACAGCGCAAGCGCAGTAACAAACTTTCCGAAAAACATTTCTGCCTCACAAACTGAGGCCCAGCAACTGCGACGGGATCGAGGCGAGAATAGAACTTGAGAGCGGAGCAAGAATGTGTCGCAGGTCACACGAACGCTGTGGATAAAGCAGTTTGTTTCAAAATGGGAATTTTAGGAAAGTGCTGGCAATCCCTGCTCGGCCTGGCGGCGACGATAAATCTCCGCCGTCAGGTGTGCGCCGGTCAGCAGGAGTAGCCCCGACAGAAAAGCCCAGAACATAAGGCTTACAGGCAATGCGAATGGGCCGTACATTTCCCGGAAGTTCAGCCGCGGCAGCGCCATGATGTAAACAAACTTCAGCGCTTCGGAGAGCAATCCCATAATAATGGCCGTTGGGAGCACGGCTTTAGCTGAGATTTTTCCATTGGGCAGCAGCCAGTAAATCAAAAAGAAAATTGCAATGCTGGCAGCAATGGCGAATACCTTCATCACCAGGAAGCCAACGATCCTAGGAATGAATGCGGCGTGGCCGCGCAGTACAAGCTCGAAGATGGCCACGTTCCCCGCAGTCATGGCGATAGAGAGCAACGCCAGTACACCGCATCCGAAAGCCAGACCGAGGGATACCAATTGATTCCCCAGATAAGAGCGGTTGGTGGGGAATCCCCAGATACGATTCATGGCGACTTCCAGTGGCATGAAGATTCCGGTAGATGTGACCAGCAGCATGAATAGCGAAAACAATTGAATGCTGTGCCGCGCAGCGACCAGAGAATTTAGATTGCGGATGACGAAGTCCTGACCGGTGGGAAGTGAGTCGCGAAGAAATTGCACCACGACCTCGTACATAACGCGGGAATGAAAAACGTGGCGAACGAGCGTCATGAGGAGCATGACGAAGGGAAAAAAAGAAAGGATGGCGTTAGCGGCCACGGAGAATGCAAATGTGTGCACCTCGGTGCGCAAAAGATATTTCACGCTGGAGACGACCAATCCGGAATAAACGCCGGATGATTTTTTGCCCGGAACAACCGGGGAAGTCGGCGAAGAGAAAGATGAGGGCATGGAAAATTTAAATATCGTATCAAAAAGATACGGTATTTCGGCAAAACGATCTTTTTGTTCTGCGGCAAGGGACATACTTGCGCAACCGCAAGCAAATTTGCTGCGGAAGTTGCTGCACCAGAAATGTTGCGATTTTTCTTGCGTTAAGGTGAATTCCTGAATATGATCTGTTGCTCGCAGCACAAATTCGCTGCGAATGCTTAAAGAATTTCGGGTCCAGGGTCTGTGTTCCGTAGTCGAAGAGTACGCAATAACGAAGGGCTCCAGGGTGTTACGCCGCAATATCGCATGAAGGCGTAAGACTCAGGGGCCTTTTTGCATTGCTACGTTTCGAAAAAGGAACACAGCGCTGAGCAGTTGCTTCGGACAATTCCGTAAAGTCGCACCGGTTACCAGCTTTGCGGAAGATGGCCGAAATTTTAAACAGAAGCGAAAGGAGTTTTTTGTGAGAGAGAAGGGAACAGTAAAGTGGTTTAACGGGGCAAAGGGATATGGTTTCATTCAACGATCCACAGGCGAGGATGTTTTCGTTCATTTTTCCGCCATTCAGGAGAATGGATACCGGAGTTTGAACGAAGGCGAGACCGTCGAGTTTGACCTGCTCAAAGGGCCCAAGGGCTTTCAGGCAGGCAACGTGGTCCGCGTCCAGTAAGCCTCTAAGACATTCATTCAATCACCCTCTCAATCCATTTGAGAGGGTTTGTTATTTGCGTACGCACGCACTGCGGCGATTGCTCCACTCTTCATTACCGCGAATATTCGCAGCAGTTCCGGGCTATTGCAACTCCCTATTGCAACTCGAGTGAAACCAAATCTCCCGCGCCGCTTTTGCCTGCTTTGTAATTGATGGCGACGTGAACATCGTGCCACTCGCAGGAGGGTTCGCTGGCTCCGACCACCACCAGCGATTTGAAATCTTCGGTCAGCAGTTCCATCCTTTTGCCTGCCACCAGCACCTTCAACGTCGCTTGCGGAGCCTTCGAACAATCCACGCTCAACAACATTCCTTTCGCAAATTTCACCGGACGCGTGTCGAGCTTGGGTTTTTCGGGAACGGCAGGGGCGTCGGGGCCGTCATCCTCGTCAGAATCCTGCGAATAGACGGCGTGTTGTTCGGCTTCGGCCGCATCCTGCGGCAGGATGCCATATTTCTTCAAATAAGGAAGGTCGTGCAAATCCTGGCTGGCTGCACTTGCGAGGGTCGGGTCGTCTCCTGCTTTCAGCTTGTCCAATAAAGATGTGGCGGCGTCCCACTTTTTCGCGGCCATATAAATTTCCGCCAGATGCAAAAGGTATCCCTGGTTGCGCGGGGCCAGTTGCACGGCGGAACGCATGGCATCAATCGCGGAATTCAGCCCGCCGCCGTCGAGACGGGCCATGGCCAGCATGTCGTATGCTTCCGCGAACTGGTCATTCCATTCGATGACCGCGCGCATCTCCTGAAACATGTTCTCAAGTCCCTGATACGATTTGCCCTTGGCCTGCGCCTGACGGTAGCGAATGAGCGAACTGTAGTAGAGCACCCAGGCATCGTTGTTCTTCAACTCGGATGCGTCCTTTAATTCCTCAAGGGCCCGGGGATAATCCTTCTGCTGTATGTACAACCACGCTAAAGCGCGATGCTCGACGGAATTTTCCGTTTTGTCGCCATTCATCAACACATTGATGTCCTTGATGGCCCGGTCGCGGCGTTCCGGCAGTCGAATCATCATTTCGGCGACCAGCGCCTGGGCGCGCGAGTCCAGAACATCCTGCAGCGTGGAGGGTAGGCCCACATCGAACAAGGGAACAGGCACGGGATGTTCCAGGCTCGCGGTCGCGCTACCGGCGTTGCCGGCCTTTGTATGCGAGTGGAAATAGTCCTCCACAGATTTTTGAAGCTGCTGCGCGTTCATTCCAAAAGCCTGTTCAATGGCCGCGTTCACGGTAGTTTTGTGGACGACCACTGCGTTGAAGTAAGGTCCGACATCGGACAAGCGCCCATTGTTAATGAGGTAGTGCATCACGATCCAGGATTCGGCGCAGAAAAGCTTTTCACGCATATCGGCGTTGCAGCCGGAAGAAATTTTCTGCGAAAAGAGGTCGGAGAGCGGGATCCAGTCAGAGGAGTTGAGCACGGCCACGAAGGAGCCGTCAGGATCGCCACCGATTGCGCCTTCCTTATCTCCTATCTTCAGGCTGGAAAAATACTGGACGAATCCTTCGTCGAACCACGGCTGCGCCGGCGGATAGTTGTAATTGAGCAGCATGCTTGCGTACTCGCGGGAGACGGCGCGCCAGCCGTCCGGCTGGTCGGCGTTTAGCACGATGAAATTGCGGTCATCACCGGGAATAAAAAAACCACCTTCGCGGCCCGCGCTCCCGCGGACCGGGGCGGCCTGGGCGTAGTCCTCGCCGCGCAGCACCAAAACGTCCAACGGCTCAGAGGCCGCGATTTTGTCGCGGCTCAAAAGCTGCCCGAAGATGATTTGCATCTGCTCCAGGCGCATGGCGGCCTGGCGCGTCTTCGCTTCCGTCGCGTCGGTCAGGATGAAGAAATGGCTGGTCGTGACCATGTGCCAATGGGCCGTGAGAGCTGCCATAGCCATTGCGCTTAAGAATATGAGAGCAAACAAAGCGAGCAGAAGGCGGCGGGCCATGGCGGAAACGAAGACTTTCAGCAACTACTACTTATAACTCAAGATGCTACACCCTCGTCAACGGGGAATGCGCAGAGGGCTCTTAGCGGATGGCTGATTTGTGGGCTGGTTTGCAGGGGAATGACCAGCGAGCGAACTCTCTAGCTTGTTTTTTGCCCATTGCGCGTGTTCGCGGACGACGGAGTCTTGGGCTTGATCTTCACTCAGCTTTTTCAATAAGGAGAGAAACGTCATATCTCCACTGTTGCCCAAGGCAATGACGGCGTTGCGGCGAAGTCCGGTGCGCTTGGCGCGGCGGATCGCTGATCCGCGAAACTTCTGGCGAAATTCTTCTTCGCTGATTTCCGCCAGCCATGCCAGCGCCGGATTCACAAGCCCTTCGCGCGGCTGGAACTCGGGCGCGGCGCTCGCCGGACTCTTGCGGTTCCAGGGACAAACATCCTGGCAGATGTCGCAGCCGAAGAGGTGGCGTCCCATCCCTTCGCGTATTTCCTCCGGGACCTCGCCGCGTTTCTCAATCGTCAGATAAGAGATGCACTTAGTTGCGTCGAGTTGATAAGGGTCAAGAAGCGCATCGGTGGGGCAAGCGTCAATACACCGTGTGCAGCTTCCGCAGCGGTCAGGAGCCGGGATATCGGCAACCGATTCTAATTCTAAAGACGTGAGGATCACGCCCAGAAAAAGCCACGAGCCCAGCTTCTGATTAATGATGCAGGTGTTCTTGCCAATCCATCCCACGCCCGCGTACTTTGCATACACGCGCTCGACCAGTGGGCCGGTGTCCACGTAGCAGCGGGTCGTGATTTCCGAGGGCACAGATTCTTTAAGTTGTGTCTCGATCTTCCGCAACTTTCCCAGCACGGAATCGTGATAGTCTTCTTTGCCCCACGCATAGCGGGCGATCCATCCGCTTTCAGGATTTTTGAAGTTGGTCGAATAAGGATAGTCTGTGTTGTAGTTCAAGGCGCAGACAATCACGCTCCGCGCCCATGGAGCGGCCGACTTCAAAGACGCGCGTTTCAACTTTCCGCTTTCATCGCGGGCTTCCATATACTTCATTTCGCCGGCGCGCCCTGCGGCGATCCACTCGGGAAAGTGGGAGAGCTCAGGAAAGTCGCGGACCGGAGCAATGCCAGAGGCGTCAAAGCCGACGTCCTTGGCTGCGTTCTTAATGAATTCTACGATTTTTGTTTGAGACTCCATCCCACTAGAATAGTCCCGCCAGCGACCTTGCGCTAAAACGCAGGTTTGGTCTCGAATTCATTCGACATGATTGCAAAGCTAGTTCTGTTAATCACCCTCGTTGCGACCGCTGCCAGCGCGCAAACGTCAACCTATTCCGCGGCTAATCCGGATGCCAGCGCTCGTATTGATACGCTCCGCCTTGAAGTTCTCTCAGGTGACGCTAAGGCGGTTGCGAAATTCTGGGCCGACGTGCACAAAAACGGCACGCCGCTCATTGAAGCGGTTCCAGGCGAACCACATTTTTCATTCGTCACTTTTCTTTGGCGTGGCGATGCGAACACTCGCAACGTTGTCATCTTTGATGGAGTCGCAAGTTTCGACGCAACCGATCGCATGGAACGGCTGAGTGGAACGGACGTCTGGTACAAAACCTACAAAGTCCGCAAGGATGCCCGCTTTGCTTACAATCTTTCTCCCAACGATCCGCTGACTTCTGTGAATGACGTAAAGGGTGACGAGGCCATGCGCGCGCGTTTGGCCATGTTACAGGTTGATCCGCTGAACCCGCATCGCTGCCCCACAACGTTCGGCGCGTATGGCGCGGAAGCTTCTTTCGTGGAATTGCCCGATGCGCCATCCATGGCTTGGGACGAAAATTCGACGGCAATCGCGGAGGGAAAAGTAGAGGTTACTTCGATTCACAGCAGAATACTAAAAGAGGAAAAAAAGCTGTGGGTCTATACTCCGCCCGGTTTTGACGCCCGGGGCAAACCCTATCCATTGCTGGTGTTGTTTGATGGAGACCGCAATGTGATGTGGATGCCCAAGGTGCTCGACATCCTCATCGCAGAAAAGAAAATTCCGCCGGTGGTCATGGTGATGACGGATGAATCTGTCCCCAGCGCCCGCCGTTCCGAACTCCCATGCAATCCTGAATTCGCGGATTTTCTGGCGAAGGAATTGGTTCCCTGGGCGCGAGACAAATATCACGCCACGACCGACGCCGCGCAAACGATTGTGGCTGGATCGAGTTATGGCGGGTTGGCTTCCGTGTTCGCGGGCCTCCGGCATTCGGAGGTGTTTGGGAATGTGATCTCGCTCTCGGGATCGTTCTTTTGGAGGCCTGAAGGCGAAAAAGAAGGGCAATGGCTGGTGAAGCAGATCGAGGCGTCCCCGAAACTTCCGCTACGCTTTTATCAGGAAGTAGGGCTGATGGAAGGCTATTCCTTCCAGATCGCCGCAAATGAGCACATGCGCGATGTGCTACGGGCGAAGGGTTATCCGATCGAATATTTTGAGTACAACGGCGGGCATTCGTTTTTGAACTGGGCTGGTGGGATGGAAAGAGGATTGATATTTCTGACTAAACGCCCAGCTTCTTAACTTCTTCGTTGTAGTACTTGCGATAGAGGATGTCCCACTCCTGGCTGCCTTCAAGAATGGTGCGCTTCTGGCTCTCGATCTTCTGCTTGGCGGCCGCGTCAATCTTTGCTTCCTGGTTCAGCAGTTCTTCGAGGATTTTGCGGATCTCCAGGCGAATCGTATTGCGGTCCTCGACGAAATCCACCTGATCGGTTTCCGCCAGAGCGTCGCTGATGACGTGCGCAACCTTGTTCACTTTATCGCGGCTGATTCTCACAGCACCGCCTTGTACTTGCGGGTCAGTTCACTCTTCACTTTGCGGAACATCTCCTGGTAGTTAGCGCCGGACTTGCGCATTTCGTCGGCGTAGGCTTCGAGGATGACGCGGACTTCATCATTGATGCGGTCTTCGAGCGTCAGTTCTTCAAGCATGGACGCATGGACGCGTTCGGTGACCGCCGGGACGTCCTTGGTCTCAATGAACTCGCCCGCAATCAGTTTTTTTGTGACTTCGCGGGCCAAATAGCCCACATATTCTTTTGACAGGAGCATAGTGCGGAAAATTGTTGGCGCGAATTTATGAGTTTAACACAAAAGGCTGCGGCACCGGCCGGCAGGGCCAAGTAGTCAGCAACAAAGAACCATTTGCCTTACAATATCCAAAGCCATAACCATGTCACCGCTCGCCGAAGATTTCGCTACCCTGAAAGACGACATGATTGCCTTCATCGAAGGCCACGGTATG
>JANWKU010000165.1 GCA_025451215.1 Terriglobales bacterium | reverse complement strand
TCCATGCAGGCGATTGCGCGCGAAGGGCGAGGCGCTCTTATTTATTTGCACCAGACTTCCAAAGGATTTTCCGTGGAGCGAGTGGCCGACCGCAGCGTACTGGCATTCCATCGCGACCGCGCGCAACGTGCCGCCGGGGAAGAACGCCAGGTGCGGCGTGAGACGGGCATTGGCGCGCAGATTCTCTCCGACCTGAATCTGCGACGGATTCGAGTGCTTACCAACCATCCGCATCGCCGGGTTCCGGGGCTTGAAGGATTCGGAATCGAAATTGTGGAGCAGGTTCCGCTTTCAGCGGAAGTGGAGCGGAAGTAGCCTACTTAGCCGCGAGCGTCGAGTCATCATTGCGAAGTTCCGCTGATTTAAATTCCGGCAGCAGAGGCGAGGCGGCGGTTTCGCCGACGATCAATAAGCTTGGCGCGGGAAGCGCGGGCGCGTCGCGAAGCGTTCCTAAAGTTGTCTGATAAGCCAATTCTTCCGGCAGAGATATTTTGGAGATCAGTACGCACGGCGTGGTTCCGTTCAGCCCGGCTTGCATCAATCCTTCCGCAATATCTTTGTGATGGCCGGGCATATAAACAACGATTGTGGTGTGTGGAGAAACCAGGCTGCGCCAATCTGGCCCGGGCTTGCCAGGCGCGTGATGGGCGCTGACCAGTAAAACTTGTTCGGCGCAGCGGCGGTCGGTCAAGGCGATCCGCGCGGCGGCTGCGGCTGCTACCGCGGAGGTGATGCCGGGAACAATTTCAAATTCGATTCCAGCATTTTTCAGGGCTTCAATTTCTTCTCCCGCGCGGCCGAACAGCAGAGGGTCGCCGCTCTTGAGCCGCACAATCATATTGCCTTCCGAAGCCAGAGTGACCAGCAGGGAATTGATTTCCGCCTGCGAAATGCATTTTGTTCCACAGCGCTTTCCAACGTTCGTTACGCGAGCGCAGGGAGAAACGAGCGCAAGCACTTGGGGCGAAACCAGCGCGTCATGGAGGACCACATCGGCGCAGCGAAGCCTATGGACGGCCCGAACGGTGAGCAATTCCGGGTCTCCGGGGCCTGCGCCAACGAGATAGACTTTGCCTTTCACTTCGCCTCCGATAGAAATCCAAATGCCTACCCGGACATGGCTGGCATTTCGTTCTTTGTTGTGGACTGCCTGGGCGCCTCGAGAAATACAATTCCGTCGCTGAGACGAGAAGGAAATGTCTCAATGCAATGTTCCGTGCTGAGGGCATTCGCGCCCTGGCCGGTTTCCAGATTGAACTTCCACGCATGCAGCGGACAAACAATGGTGGCGCCGGAAACGATGCCATCGGCCAGCGGCCCATTCCGGTGTGGGCAATGATTGGAGACGGCAAGGACTCGGTCGCCGAGATTAAAGACAGCAATCTCCTGGTCGCCGAGCACGACTACACGGCCTTCCCGCAACGGCAAGTCTTGCGAGCGAGCGATGGCGATCCAAACCGTTTCTTCAATTGTTGCCTGGTTCATATCAGCACCTCTGCTTCTTCCATCGGTTTGATTTGCAAAAATTGCGTGGGATGGTTGAGCGTTTCGCGTTCCAGCCATGCGTCGTAGGAATGGTCTTTGGACTTGCGCAAGCGATCCAATAAATCCCGTTTGACTCCGGCGGTTGCATACACCGTGTCTTTGCGGACCTTCTCAATGCCCAGGCGTTCGACAAAGTCGTAAGTGCGTTCCAGATAATTGGCGTTTTCACGGTAGTACTGGAAGAACACACCCGCTGCTTCAAGCGCCTGTTCGGTGGTTTCCACAGTGACGAGCAAGTCAGCTTTGCGAACTTTTTTGCCCGCCGCCCCGCCGACTACGACCTGCCAGCTTCCTTCCTGCCCTACAAGGCCAATGTCCTTGACGGTTGCTTCGGCGCAATTCCGGGGGCAGCCTACGACCCCCATTTTTAATTTGTGTGGAGTAAAGAGGTTTTCAAAGCGGCGCTCCAGTTCGATGCCGGCGGTGGTGGAATCCTGCACCCCGAAGCGGCAGAACTCAGTTCCTACACAGGTTTTCACCATGCGGACGCCTTTGGTGTATGCCTGCCCGGAGGGCATTCCCAGGTCTGCCCAAACTTTTGGCAGGTCTGCTTTCTTGATTCCCAACAGGTCAATGCGTTGGCTGCCGGTGACCTTTACCATTGGCACCTGATATTTGTCGGCGACGTCCGCGATACGGCGCAGTTCAGCGGATGAAGTGACGCCACCGCGCATGCGGGGGATGACGGAGAATGTTCCATCTTTCTGAATGTTGGCGTGGACGCGATCATTGATGAATCGCGCAGAGCGGTCTTCTTCGTGATCGCCGCACCAGAGCATGTCCAGCATGTAACTCAAAGCTGGCTTGCAGACCTCGCAACCAACGCCGTTGCCGTAGATTTCGAGAACTTCCTGCACGGATTTCAATTGCTGGCTGCGCAGGATTTCGCGAAGGTTGTCCTCGGCGAAAGGAATGCACTTGCAAATGACTCTCTTGGTTTCTTCTTCAAACTCTGGTGCGACTGCTTTTAGCAATTGCTGGCAAAGCGCGGTGCAACTGCCGCAACCTGATGAAGCGCGGGTGCATTCCTTGAGCTGCGCCAGTGTGCTCACGCCTTTGTCATGAATCGCGCGAATAATTGTGCCCTTGGTTACGCCCATGCAGCCGCAGACGGTTTCACCATCCTGCATCTGGGCCACGTCGAGACCCACGTCTGCTGATGGTTCGGGAAAAAGCAGTTGCCGCCGCATGGAGGTGAGATCCGTCTCCGAACGCAGCCATTCCATGTAGCGATGACTGTCAGAGGTGTCCCCTACGAGAATCACTCCGGCTAGCTTGCCGTTTTTTAAAGTGAGCTTTTTGTAGATGCCCTGAGATGGATCTTCATAGCGGACCATTTCACCGCCGTCGGCTTTTTCGTTGAAATCGCCGGCGGAAAATACGTCCACGCCCATGATCTTGAGCTTGGAAGCGAGGACGGTGCCTTGATAGGTTGGGCCTTTGTTGCCGGTGATTGTCGCAGCCAGCACTTTGCCTTGTTCGAGCAGTGGAGCGACGAGTCCGTAACAGACGCCATTGTGCTGCACGCATTCCCCGACAGCAAAAATATCGGGATGCGAAGTTTCCATGTAATCGTTGACGACGATGCCACGCTTTATTTCGAGTCCGGCCTTATGGCCGAGTTCGATGTTCGGACGAATGCCCGCGGCAACGACAACCAGATCGGCAGGAATGCTGCCGCCGCCTTTGAACTGAACGCGTTCCACTTTTCCGTTGCCAAGGACGGCGGTGGTGGAAAGGCCCAGAAGCACGGTGATTCCCATCGCATTCATTTTGGTTGCGAGATAGCTGCCGCCGACAGGATCAAGCTGGCGTTCCATCAATGTGTCCATCAGGTGGACAACCGTGACTTCGCAACCCTGCACTTGCAGGCCGCGCGCGGCTTCCAAGCCGAGCAGTCCACCGCCAATGACTACCGCCTTCAGCCCGGGCCGTGACCGTTCTAACAATGAGCGAGTGTCATCGAGATTGCGGAACACGAACACTCCGTCCTTCATTACGTCTTCAATGGATGGAATGATGGGAATGCTGCCGGTAGCCAGCAAGAGCTTGTCAAAAGTGGTGACGCTGCCATCATTTCCGGTCACGGTTTTTGCCATCGGATCTACATCAACGATGCGGACTCCAAGTTTCAGGTCAATGTTGTTTTGCTCATACCAATCGCGTCCATTGAGCACAATGTCGTCGGGGGACTTTTCACCAGCGAGTACGGAAGATAAGAGGATGCGGTTGTAGTTGACGTGTGTTTCATCGCCAAAGATCGTGATGTTGAATTTCGGAGCATGTCGCAGGATCTGTTCCACACAGGCAACTCCAGCCATTCCATTCCCAACCACTACCAGCTTCTTCGCAACAGCGTCGTTGGGTAATTCGCGTTCTGTAAGAGGCAATGACATGCTGTCTCCTGGGACAAATCAGCAAGCGCACAAAAAATGCGCAGCTTTTTTGGAATCACAATCTGTTGCTGGGATACGGCCTGGTATCCGAAGGACTGAATCGGGGAACGTCTTGGTTCGGCCTCGAACCGGGAGGCGGCAGGTGCTGAACTTGGAAAGGGCTGCTGCGTTTACTGGCTGCGGTACTCCCTTCGCAGTTTAAGTTTTAGCGGAAAGGGCGAGAGAGTGGAAATTAAAAAAATCTCTGAGCGGGATAATCAGGAATGGAAGCGCGTATCTGCTTGACAATAGACCGCATCAGGCGGTTTCTCGCAAATGGACTCGATTGTACGTATGACCTCAATCATTATTTTGAATTTGTCTTAGGAGATTTTTGCTGTAGTACATAGAAACGATATTCCTATTTGGAGGCCAGCTTTGAGCAGTCTGCCACCGCGTTTGCCGGTGAAAAAAGAAGCACTGTTTCCCGTATTCCTCAAACTCACCGGAAAGCGCTGTCTGATAGTGGGTGCTGGAAAAACAGCGGAGCAAAAAATCGCTGCATTGCTTGCATCGGGCGCAATCGTGAGCATTGTGGCACCGGGGGCCACGCCGAAAATCCAGAGCTGGGTGCGTGACGAAAAGATATTCTGGGTAAAACGACGGTTTGAGAGCCACGATCTGGATGGGATTTTCATGGCGGTAGTCGCGACTTCCGCAAAAGCCGTAAACCGCGCGATCTTTCAAGAAGCAAAGCGGCGCAACATCCTATGTAACGTGGTGCATGATCGCGCTTTCTGTGATTTCTACTATCCAGCTGTGGTGCGGCGAGGGCCGTTACAGATCGCGATTTCCACCGCCGGACACAGCGGCGCGCTGGCCCAGCGTTTGCGGCAGGAACTAGAAAATCAGTTTGGCCCCGAATGGGAAAGCTGGCTGGCATGGCTGGGAGAGGCACGAAAATCGCTTTATGATGATCCTCTTTCGCCTCGCCGGCGGCGCACCATGCTGCACAAGCTGGCCGCGAGAAAAAATCAGGAAGAATTTTTTCGTCGCTTCGGAATTAAGTGACAGTAAGCGCGCAATGAGTTCGCCGACTATGGGGGCCTTTGTTTGGCTCTGCGTGTCGAGGTGCTGGTGTAAACTCGTCGAAGTATTTCATTCGAAGAATGAGTTCACGCGCGCCGGGTTTGACTTCTCCCTCTCCACGATCACGTCACGGACATGCGGTCACTGCCAGCTTCCTCGGCTGGACGCTGGACGCGTTTGATTTTTTCGTCGTCATCTTCCTGATGCAGACGCTGGCGGACCAGTTTGACGTCCAGAAAGGCCAGATCGTCGCAACCCTCGCTTATACCCTTGCCATGCGGCCTGTGGGCGCGGTGGTTTTCGGTTTGCTCGCCGACCGTTACGGACGCCGCAAGCCGCTGATGGCAAATGTGATCTTCTTTTCAGTCATCGAATTGCTATGCGGCTTCGCCCCTAACTACACAGTCTTTCTGATTTTGCGCACCGTGTATGGAATTGGCATGGGCGGGGAGTGGGGCGTGGGCGCGTCGCTGGCGATGGAAGCGGCTCCGGGGAAGCGGCGCGGTATTTTTTCCGGAATCTTGCAGAGTGGATATTCGATTGGTTATCTGCTGGC
>JANWKU010000164.1 GCA_025451215.1 Terriglobales bacterium | reverse complement strand
GCCACATGGGCTTCAACAAGCCGGCCAATCCGGATGTGATTGCCACGCTGCAGACCGCGGTAGACAAAATTAACGCACTACCCGAACCGCCGGAGTTCATTTTGCACACCGGCGACATCAGTCATCTCTCGAAGCCTTCAGAGTTCGACAACGTCGACCAGATTCTGAAGGCCACGAACAAAGAAATCTTTTTTGTGCCCGGAGAGCACGACGTACTCAACGATGACGGAGCCATGTTCCGCGAGCGCTACGGAAAAGTTTCCAAAGGTCAAGGCTGGTACAGCTTCGACAAGAATGGCGCGCATTTTATTGGCCTGGTCAATGTCATGAACCTCAAGGCCGGCGGCCTGGGCACGCTCGGAGGCGAGCAGCTCAAATGGATGGCAGATGACGTCAGGCACCTGAAACACAGCACGCCCATCGTCGTGTTCGCCCACATTCCGCTGTGGTCGGTATATCCGCAGTGGGGCTGGGGCACGGACGACAGCGCGCAAGCGCTCTCATACCTGAAGAAGTTCGGCTCGGTGACGGTGCTCAACGGACACATTCACCAGACCATGCAAAAAATCGAAGGCAACATCACATTCCACACGGCCCTTTCGACAGCCTTCCCGCAACCCGCGCCTGGCCAAGGCGAAGGCCCGGGACCGATGAAAGTGCCAGCCGAGCAACTGCGCAGCGTTCTTGGCATTACTGATGTGAATTATGTGGTGGGGCGGCATGCACTGGCGGTCGTGGACTCGTCGCTGGCACAGAGATGACCCTTTTTAAAATTAAACCTGCTTGCTAAGGAGAAATGAAATGACAAAAAGAAAGGTGTTTTTGAGCGGCCTGGTTTTGATGCTTCCTATAGCTTTGGCCATGGTTTTGGTTCTGCATCCCACAAGAGCGGAGGGCGAGAACGCGACGTCGCCTTTTGAAGTTCAGGTGGATAACTTTACTTTTGGGCCCGCTACGCTCACGGTTCCGGTTAACAGCACGGTGACGTGGGTCAACAAAGACGACCTTCCGCACGTGATCGCCAGCAACGATGGCGTGTTCAAGTCTAAAGCCCTCGATACCGACGACAAGTATTCGTACACGTTCAGCAACGCGGGCACTTACGCCTACTTCTGCAGTATTCATCCGAAGATGGTGGGAACGATCGTTGTTAAGTAAAAGCAGTTTCAGTAACCAGCCGTCTGTGTGGCTGGTTTAACAAAAAGGACCAATAGGTATGGTGAATCCATTCGATCTGCGAACGATTCTGCTGGCGAAGCATGCACAGCACGTCGTACTGATTCATTTTCCGATCGCTTTATTTATGACTGGAGTCGGATTAGATCTGCTATCGCGCGGGAAACGCGATTCGCAATTTTCCGGCGCCGCATATTGGAACTTGTCGATTGCAGCGGCGGCCATGATTCCAACAGTGCTAACAGGTTGGCTGGCCTGGCATTTCGCTCTTGAAGATCAAAAGATTAAGGGTCTTCTTCTCCTGCATCTTCTCGCAGGTTCAAGCGCTACGCTGTTGGTAATCGCGTCATGGTGGGTGCATTGGCGGACTCGCAAATCGCCAATGCCCCTACCGCAATATCGAATTCCCCTCGAACTGATCGGGGTTGCCGTCATTGGCCTGACAGCACATCTCGGCGGCTTTTTAAGTGGAGTGAATTCGTAGCATCCGCGATTCACGGGGACTCGCCGCTATCCACTGACCTTCAGGTAAGTCGAATATTGCTCGTCATTGATTGCGATAAAAGGCAGCATCGTCATGGGCACACTTGCGGTTTGGACTTGCCACTTGCAGCCTCCGGCGTCGGTTGCGCTTAGCAGCTGGTGGCGGGTGATTGCTTGCGAAGGCGGTGCGATTGGAAAGAGCACGACCGGTCCCCGCAAAAGGGCGACTGTGTCCGGGCGCCGCGGGTTGATCGCTTCAAGGCGCATCTTCATCGGAAGTTCAAGGCTGACTCGATCGCCGTTTTTCCACTCGCGAGTTAGCGATGCGAACGTTCCCGCAACGGGCGGAGTCGTCATGCGCTTGCCATTGATCGAAACCGAAGCGCCGTCAGCCCACGCCGGAATTCGAAGGTTTACTGCGAAATGCGTTGGCTTCGAAAGCGCGAATTCAAATTCGACGATCCCGTCACTCGGATATGAACCCTTCTGAGTAAGCGAAACATTCGTCCCATTTTGCTGCCAGCGCAGACTCGAAGGAATGTAGAGATTCACATACACGCCCTGGTCATCGCGGAGATAACTGTTGATTCCGTAATCCGTCGCTACTTGCGGAAGCGTGCCCGAGCAGCATGGGAAACCATGGTTGGAATAAATTTTGTGTCCGTCGAAGTTGTAATCGGAGTAATAGAAGGCGTGGCCATCCGCTTCCAGCGGCTTGGCTCCAAGAACGGTGTTGTACATCACGCGCTCCATGCTGTCGCCGTAACGTGAGTCGCGGGTCACGCGCAGAAGATATCGGGTTATTTTGAAGTGGGCATACGATCCACACGGCGTCTCAAAACTGGAGTGTGTACCGGTCAGACTCGCATACACGTCGTCGCTGTCGGTGGCGCGAAGTTGCTCATCCGGGCCCCAGCCGCCGGTGGCAAAACTTTGCGCCAGCAACATGTCAAATGCATTTTTGGCGGCGCGTAAATGCATTTCGCTTCCAAGCGTCAGATAGGCCTGCATTGCTGAAGACAGCGCATTCACGTGACTGTAAGCGTGCTTGCCGGCTAGAGAATTTTCTCCATCTGCCAGCGGCGCAAAAAATTTGTCATTCAGATAGCGAACGCCCAATTCCTTATAACGATCGCCCGCCCCGCGCTGGTAAGCAAGGAACTGGTTTTCGGGAACCGTATAGGATTCGTCCCAGGTGTACGACACGTCGGTTCCAGGCCGCCAACTTTGCCCGTGTTCAACCGCATGATCGGGCATATTCCGCAGCGCAGTGTCCGTTGTCCGCTGCAGGATGGCGAATGCATCGCGATCACTGGCCCAGCGCTGCGAATCGATAAGGCCGCAGGTTAATTTGTCATAGCAATACGCGGGAAAGCGGTTCTTCGCATAGAAGCCGTCTGAAATAGTAGCGGCGTAGAGCTGGTTCAGGCGAAGAACTTTGGCGCGTAACTCTGGAGAACCGCTGATGGCGTAAGCGCGCGCCAGAGCCGAGACCCACTGTCCAAAAGTTGCAGCTGGCGCAAAGCCAGCATCGAAGGTGCGGTAGTCATAGTTAGGATCGTAGTTGTACCAGCCGCCCAAATCCGCTCCTGGCGCGGGCTGACCGCCCATTTGCCGCATCGGCTTCAAAAGACTGTCCTCGTTGAGTCCCATCAAAACTGAAACGCAATGTTCGAGTTGTGCCTTGTGGAGCTCACTGGTCACCGCAACTTGGCCGTATTCAAATTCATCGAGGGGCGCTACGGTCGGCGCAGCGGTTCCCGCGAAACTGAATTTCGAATTCAGCGGAATGATGGCTGCTCCGGCAACCGAGAGCGTTGCCGATTGCAAAAACTTTCGGCGGGTTACGGACGGGTACGACATGGGTTCCTCCTGACAGCGCAGACAGTCAACATCACTGAAAAACGATTGTAAGACGTTTAATCGTCGGATGTATTTGGCTTCAAGCGCGGCAGTGCGCCTTGACAAACCGCTGCTGATGTGGAAAAAAGGCGAGACGCGATTTGCGAACCTGAGTTCCACTTTACTCATGCGCATACAAACATTTCTCTTCCGTGCTTTCATTTTTTTCTCATTCTTGATAGCGAGTGCACTCGCTCAACCCGCAGCATCAACCGCGAAAAAATCAGCAAGCTCCAACGCGGGCTTTAAGCCTTTCCTGGGCCGCTGGGACCTGACATTAAAAGCTCCGGACCGTGAATATCCTTCGTGGATAGAGATTCAGCAGGACGACGGGGAGCTCAAGGCGCAATTTGTAAGCCGCTGGGGAAATGCGCGCCCGCTTCCTGAGATCGCCATCGCCAACGGTCACCTGAGGTTTGTTTCGCCCAAAGCAGAAGAAGAACGCAAAGACGATATGGTCTTCGAAGGCACGATGAAGGGGCAAATGTTATCTGGCACGACCACTGGGCAGGACGGAACGCCGTGGACGTGGACGGGCCGGAGAGCCCCATCACTCAAACGAGTCGGCGCGCCAAACTGGGGCAAGCCCATCAAATTGTTCAACGGCAAAGACCTCACGGGATGGAAACCGGACAAGCCGAATCCGGCGAGCGAGTGGAAGGTGGTAGACGGCAATCTCGTCAGCCCGGGCCATGGTCCAGAACTTATTAACACCTCAAAGTTTGAGGATTTTAAACTGCACATAGAATTTAACCGCGGAGAAAAATCCAACAGCGGAGTTTATCTCCGAGGGCGTTACGAAGTGCAGATTGAGACCAACTCTGAACAAGAACCGCCCAGTCACCACACCGGCGGAATTTATGGGTTTATCGCGCCTTCGCCTGAACTGCCGCGCACAGCGGGTGAGTGGCAAACTTTCGACATCACGCTTGTAGGACGAACTGTGACCGTGGTGCAAAACGGCCGGACCATCATCGATCACAAAGAAATTCCTGGAATTACCGGCGGAGCGCTCGACAGCCACGAAGGCCTGCCCGGTCCAATCTACCTGCAAGGCAGCGAGGATGGACACATAACTTTTCGCAACATCGTCATCACACCGGCGATGAAATAAATCGCCCGCCAGAATTCTTCTTGGTCCGGCGTTGCAGCATTTACTGAATTCTCAGGAGGTGGTTGACCATGAAGTCGAGTTTCTTCTCTCGTCGCAAGTTCTTGGGTTTGAGCGCGGCCGCAGCCGGTGCGACTATCGGCGGAAAAACTTTGCTTTTGCACCCCGAGCCACTTCTGGCCGCGGAAAACATGCCTGCCGGCGAACACGTGCGCTTCGGCATGGTCGGAATCGGCATGCAGGGTTCAGGTCTGCTTACCGCGTCCATTGAATTGCCCGGAATCGAGTGTGTTGCGGCCTGCGATCTTTATGATGGGCGGCACACCTTGGCAAGGGAGATCACCAGGAACCCCAGCCTTCCAGTCACTCGCAGGCATCAAGAATTGCTGGCCAACAAAGATATCGACTGCATCGTTGCTGCGGTCCCGGATC
>JANWKU010000163.1 GCA_025451215.1 Terriglobales bacterium | reverse complement strand
GTTCCCTCGCTCGATACGCTCGCCAAGATCGCCGGGGCCATGGAGCTTCCGCTTTCCCAGTTCTTCTCCGAGTCAGCACACAGCAACGGCAACAAAGGTCTGCCGCAACTCTCCGACGATGAAGTCCGCTTCCTGAGCCAGATTCGCCGCTATGCGACCACTTTGAACGAGAGTGATCGCAAGCTGGTGCTCGCCATGGTGAAAAAAATGTCGGCCAACGGCGGCAAGTAGCTGCCTTTAACGGTCCGCTCTTAGCTTTTCCGCCACAAACCTAAAAGTGCTGAATGCCAAGTGCTGAGTGCTAACTGCTGCCCTTAGGTACTTTCGTACCACATCTTTCGTGGCCCACGGATACCTCGCTCACGTCTGGAAGAATCCCTAAACTATTGGCAGGGAAAACCTGTGACCGTTGACGAAGAACTGACATTTCTCGACTCGCAACTGCGCCGATTGAAGATCGAGTACGAGATTTATTTCAGCAATCCGACGAAAAGACCGCCCGGTGACGTCGAGTGGAAGGTCACAAATCTCATCCGCAAATTTTCTGAAGGCGGCCGGCTGAATTTCGCGCAAAGGTTCCGTTATAACGAAATGGCGCAGCGCTACGCCATGTACAGCGATTTATGGCGCAAAAAGAACCGCATCCGTGAAGAAGGCTATCGCCGTCCTCAGGATGCCCTGTTGTCGGTACAAGGCGTCCGCAGCGAAGAACACGTGCCGCAACATCATCCCGCGTACGGAATCGGAGCGGGCGCCGGGGCCGCGGCGGGCGTTGCTCCCGCGGAAGAGCCCTTAAGAATTGAATGCTCCGACGTAACCACCGAAAAAGACCGCGTGGAAAAACTCTACAAGGCTTTGGCGGAAGCCAAACAAAAAGCTGGAGAGCCCGTCTCCGGCAATTTCGAGAGCTTCAGCTCCTTCGTCCAGAAGAAGACCTCGCAAATCCGCAAACAGTACGGCTGCCACAGCGTGGAATACACCGTCGAAGTGCAGGACGGGCAGGTCAAGTTGAAGGCTAAAGCCAAGATTTAGTTCCGCAGCAAAAATTTCGGGTAGTTGTGCCGGGAAGATTCGTATCATGGCAGGCCTTCAAGCCTGCCGCATGAGCTTGTTAGATGACCACCTTCAGGCGCTGTGGGGCTAAAGCCCGTCCACTTTTTGCGCTTCAGCGATATGGCTAAAGCCATATCCTGATACGAACCGCTCACATCGCAAACTGCGCCATCACCAAAATTTTTGTCGTCCTTTATCCTCACCCTTATCCTCGTCCATTCTCCTGTTAGAATTTCTAGCTGCACCTTTCCGCAGCGAATTCCAGCTCTGAGGTTTGCATGTCCCCATCGAAAGTTCAGCGCGCCATTCTTAGTGTCACCGATAAAACCGGGTTAGTAGAGTTTGCCAAAAAATTGGCGGTGCTGGACGTGGAACTGGTGTCCACCGGGGGCACGGCCAAGCTGCTGCGCGATTCCGGCATTCAGGTGAAAGACATCTCTGACCTCACTGGCTTTCCTGAAATGCTCGATGGGCGCGTTAAGACTCTGCATCCCAAAGTGCACGGCGGAATCCTGCACCGGCGTGATGTTCCCGCTCATCGTGAAGCAGTCGCGGCGCACGGCATTCAGCCGATTGACATGGTGGTTGTGAATCTATACGCCTTCGAGAAAACGGCCGCCAAGCCCGGCGTGCACTTTGAAGAGCTGATCGAAAATATTGATATCGGCGGGCCTTCCATGATCCGCTCAGCGGCTAAAAACTTTCATGACGTTGCTATTGTGACGTCGCCCGGTGACTACGAAGCCATCGCAAAAGAATTGGCGGACAATAGCGGGCAGCTTTCGCACCGGACGAAATGGCGCCTGGCGCAAAAAGCTTTCGCCACGACGGCCGCGTACGATTCAGCAATTGCTTCAACCCTGGAACGAGTTACTGCTGACGAACCTTTGCAGTTGCAGAACTCCGACGGCTTCCCGCCTAACCTCCGGCTTACTTTCAACAAAATCATAGACTTGCGTTACGGTGAGAACCCACACCAAAAAGCAGCAATGTATTCGGATGGCTCGGGAACAGGCGTGGCCAATGGCCGCCAGCTCCAGGGAAAAGAACTTTCTTACAACAACATCGTGGATTTACAGGCGGCCTGGGATTTGGCGCAGGAATTTGAAGAACCGGTTTGCGCGATCATCAAGCATACCAATCCGTGCGGGACGGCAACGGGAAAAACACTGGCGGAGGCTTACACGAGAGCCCTGCAAGTCGATCCCATTTCAGCTTACGGTGGCGTGATCGGGGTAAATCGCGTAGTGGATGCGGCTACCGCCGAAGAGATGGCCAAGCTGTTTCTGGAAGTGATTGCGGCGCCGGGATTTGACGAAGGCGCAATAGCCAAATTTTCATCAAGAAGAAACTTGCGCCTGGTTGAGATCAAGGACGTGCCCCAAAAATGGGTGCTGAAGAATGTCTCTGGTGGGATTCTGGTCCAGGACAACGATATTCGTCCGCTTACTGACGCAGACCTGAAAGTCGTCACCAAGCGCCAGCCCACGCCGGAAGAAAAACGTGCGCTCCTGTTTGCCTGGAAGGTGTGCAAGCATGTAAAGTCCAACGCAATTTTGTACGCTCGCGACGGACAGACCGTAGGCGTGGGAGCGGGCCAGATGAGCCGCGTGGATTCCGCCAAAATCGGCGCGATGAAAGCAGTGCTGCCCCTGAAAGGGACGGTCGCGGCCTCCGACGCGTTCTTTCCCTTTCCGGATGGCGTGGAAGAGATCGCGAGGGTGGGCGCAACTGCTGTTATCCAGCCCGGCGGTTCATTGCGCGATCAGGAGGTCATTGACGCCGCGGACCGTCTGAATCTGGCAATGATCGTTACCGGAGTGCGCCATTTCCGCCACTGACGAAATGGACTGAGGAACCGGTACACATGCGACAAAACAAGAAACCGCTAAGCCTCGGCTAATCTGTAAGTAACACGGGCGTCATTTGAAAGCCGCATCATAGGTTCCTGAACCTCTGATGCTCAAACACCGTCTTCCCTGCAATGCTTTTCTCCATTTTCCCACTCCATAACGGTACAATAATTGGAAGCACCCACCCACAGCGGAAGAGCATCCAATCGCTATGGCTACAGGGTCTCGAAGGTTTTCAATGAATCGTTTTCATCTTCATCTTGCATCGGTCTTGTTGTTGGCGGGTGCGGCATTCGCGCAAAAACCAGCCACTCAGCCTGTTCAGCCCCCGCAACAGACTCCGTCCGCCAAAGCCGACAAGGCAGCCGCTTACTATCATTTCGCCATGGCTCACATGTACGAAGAGCAGATGATGGAGTACGGCCGGAGTGACCTGGCGACAAAGGCAATTGAGGAATTTCGCGCGGCGGTCGAAGCCGATCCTACTTCCGAGTATCTGACTTCGGGTCTGGCGGAGTTGTATGACAAGACAGGACGCAAACACGACGCGGTGCTCGAAGTCCAAGACATTCTGAAGCGCGACCCAAACAATTTGCAGGCGCACAAATTGCTCGGCAGCATTTACTTGCGCTCCCTTGGAGAAGAGCAATCCAGTGAAGGTTCGCAGAACACGCTGCACGACGCCATTGAGCAGTACCAGGAAATCACCAAGCTGGAACCCAACAGCGTGGACGATCATTTACTGCTCGGGCGACTATACCGGTTGAACAACGATCTGCAAAAAGCTGAGAACGAATTCAAGACAGCCGTCCAATTGGACCCCAATTCCGAAGAGGCCGTCACTACGCTCGCTTATCTGTACAACGTGGAAGGCGATTCCACCCGCGCGGCGCAGGTGTTGATGTCCATTCCTGACGTTTCCCGGTCCGCGAAACTTTACGCAATGCTGGGCAGCACCTACGAGCAGCAAAAGCAGTACAAAGAAGCCATCCATGCCTTCCGGCGGGCGATTGAACTGGACCGCGACAATCTGGATGCGATGCGCGGGCTGGCGGAAAACTTGCAGAATGATGGTCAGGACCAAGCCGCGCTCGATCAATACAAGATTATTGCCGCTTCAAATCCTGAGGACGCGCAGACTTATGCCCACATGGGCGAGATTTATCGCAAGCAGGGGAAATATGATTTAGCGCTGACTAATCTGGAAAAAGCACAGTCCATGGTGCCGGACCTGGAAGAAGTTTCCTATGACATCGCGACGGTCTATGAAATCCAGGGGCGATATGACGACTCCGCGAAAATCCTTACTGGCTTGCTGCAAAAAACTGATTCCTCCGACAGCAATTTAAGCCAGAGTGACAAGAATAACCGGGCCATTTTTCTGGAGCGGTTGGGCACGGTGTACCGCGACCAGAACAATGACCAGTTGGCATTGGCTACGTTCCGGAAAATGTTAACGCTCGGTGACGAGAATGAGCAACGCGGCTACCAGGAGATCATTGACACCTACCGAGGAGCGAAGCAGTGGCAGCAGGCCACCGATGCGGCTCGCGAGGCAACGGAAAAGCTCCCTAAAGATCGCGGCTTAAAGATGGTTTATGCGGCGCAGTTAGCCGACATGGGCCAGCCGGACAAAGGACTTGAGGAAGTCAAGTCATTGCTGAAGGGCGATGCCAGCGACCGGGAAATTTATATCTCTCTGGCGCAGATGTACAGCCGGCTCAAGCGCTGGCCTGAGGCTGAACAAGCGCTTGATCAGGCGGAAAAGCTTTCCACCAAAGACGACGACAAACAGTATGTGGAATTTTTGCGCGGTTCCACCTACGAGCGGCAGAAGAAATACGAGAAGGCTGAAGATACTTTCCGCAAGATCCTGATTGTCCATCCCGATGATGCGGCAACGTTGAATTACCTGGGCTATATGATGGCGGACCGCGGAGAGCAACTGGATTCTGCTCTGGGTTACATCAAGAAGGCAGTTGATCTTGATCCGGCGAACAGTGCTTACCTAGATTCCCTTGGTTGGGCCTATTTCAAACTCGGAAAGTATGACCTTGCCGAGGCGAACCTGACCAAAGCCACCCAGCACATGGGAGATGATCCCACGGTGCAGGAGCACTTGGGAGATCTTTATCAGAAGACCGGCCATCTGCGGCTGGCGGCAACGCACTGGGAGCGGGCGCTGGTGGAGTGGAACAAGACGGTGTCGGCGGAAGTGGACAGCGACGACGTCGTGAAGATCCAGAAGAAGCTGGAGACGGCGCGGGTAAAGCTGGCGAAAGAAGAGTCAGGAAGCAAACAGTAATCGGGATCGCGTGTGGCGCCGCAACTGGCTCGCGAACACACACGATCCGGGTGAGCTACACAAAGCTTAGGCGAGACTGCTAGACTCAAAACATGCTGGCCGATTATGCGGTGAAGGTGGAACAATCCCGCGGAAGGCGGCATGCCGAACCGCAACATCCTTATCGCAATGATTTTGAGCGGGACCGGGACCGCGTAATCCACGCCCGGGCTTTTCGCCGCTTAGAAGCAAAGACGCAAGTTTTCAGCCGCCGTTATTCCGACCACTTTCGCAACCGCCTGACGCATACCCTGGAAGTCGCGCAAATCTCCCGCACCATTGCCGCACAGTTGGGCTTGAACGTGGATTTAGTCGAGGCGCTGGCGCTCGTCCATGACATCGGGCATCCCCCGTTTGGCCATGCCGGCGAAACCGTGCTTAACGCGGTCATGCAGCGGCACGGATTCTTTTTTGATCACAACCTGCACGCGCTCCGCATTGTGGAAGATTTTGAACTGCGCTATGCCGCGTTCCGGGGGCTGAACCTGACTTTCGAAGTGCGCGAAGGAATCATTAAACACTCCCACGACTATTCCGCTCGGGAGCATCCGGAGCTTGCGGAATATCTGCTGGACAAAAGACCTCCGCTGGAAGCGCAACTCATTGACTGGACCGATGAGATCGCGTACAGCATCGCCGATCTGGATGATGGATATGAGGCGCATTTGCTGACGCTCGATTCAGTCTGCGAGAACGTGCCGCGATTCGCCGATTTTTATCGGGCCGCAGAAACAGCGTGGCCTGAAGCGATAGAAAAACTTAAATTCAACGAAGCCCTGAAGCATTTGCTGAATGCGTTCGTGGGCGACTTGATCGAAAACACAAAGCGGCAAATTCAAAATACGGGCATTCACACTGTCGAGCAGGTCCGCAATTTCCCGCTGCGGCTAACAGGCTTTGGGGTTGAAAAGGAAAAAGACCGGCGGGCGACCAAGGAGTTTCTATTCGAGAATCTTTATTTAAATCCGGCGCTGGAGCCGGAAAAAAATAACGCGGAGCGGATCATAGGGGAATTGTTTGAGTTCTGGATGGAGCATCCCACGAAGTTACCTTCCAGTTACCAGGAAAAGGTGGAAGAGGAGCCGCTGCCGCGCGTCATTTGTGACTACATCGCGGGGATGACGGACCACTATATTCACGAACAATATGAAAAATATTGCGCTTAGCAGGCCTTTCCCTCAATTACAGGCAGTTTTTATATGTAATTCGCCAAAATTACCATTTGCCTAGCACTTTCGCGTCTGCCTCGCTCCCGGTTGGACTAGAATATGGTTGAAAAGCAAGAACTTAGCTTTTTTGAGGTTTGGCACGAGACTTGTTATACGAGAGTACGGGTGCCAGCATCAAAGGCACCGTGACTTTTGGGCCAGCGTTGCGTCAACGAGGGCCGCAAACACCAACACTTGTTAGTTTCACAAGACGCAAATCACGCAACACGCGCGTTAGGCGTGCTGGAGCGGAGCCTAAAAAGCTCCCCCATTTGGAGGAAGTCGAAATGAAAAATCGCATCTCCGTAGCGCTGCTTCTGGCCCTCGCGCTTGCGCTTCCGGCTTTTGCGCAGCAGAGTACCACCAGCCAGGACCAACAACCGGCTGCAACCCAGGCCACATCCACCGATCAATCCATGCAGGCGACTGGCGCCAGCGGGAAACCGGCGTTACAGCCGGATACCCATGAAGGGTTCTGGGGACACCTGAATCCGTTTGCCCGGAAAAAGTATGTACAACGGCAGACGACGCCGATCCGCGATCGCGTGAATGAACTGGATGAGCTGACGGCGTCGAACACCAAAGAGATCAAAGACGTGGATACCCGCGCCCAGCAGGGCATTCAGATGGCTTCGACTAAAGTAAACGAAGCCGATCAGCATGCCGTGGACGCTGGCAACCGCGCCCAGGCCGCGCAGAACACCGCGAACCAGGCCACCACGCGACTGACGACCGTCGAGCAAGTGGTAGGAAACATTGACCAGTACAAAGCCTCCACCCAGACGGAAATCCGTTTCCGCCCCGGACAGAGCGTTTTGAACTCCCATGCCAAAACTGCTCTGGACGATCTCGCAACTCCCTTGAAGAGTCAGCACGGCTACATCGTGGAAGTGCAGGGATTCTCCTCAGGTCACGGTCAGGCCGCTATCGCTTCGTCGCAGAAGATGGCGGACGCGGTAGTCCGTTACCTGGTGCTCAACCATGACATTCCGGTCTACCGGATTTATGTTGTGGGCATGGGCAATGCGCCTGCACCTTCGCAGGACCAGACAGCTGCCAAAGCTAAGCACACCAGCGGTGGCCGCGTGGAAGTCAGCCTGTTGAAGAATGATCTGGAACAGCTAGCTGCCACTTCTCCGGCTGCGCCGCAACAGTAACTTACTCTCGGAACTTTTTCGGGATTGCATGGCAAAGCCCCTTACGAAAGTGAGGGGCTTTTGCTTTGTCTGCGTTTGTTTAGTTGAAGTGAGCTTCCGTAAGCTCGTAAACTTGGATTGTGCATAGCCACTCGAGCCACGGGCATAGTCACGGCCATCACCATGGCGGCACCGCCCGTGTGCTGAAGATTTCCACGCTCGTCACGCTGGCTTATACGGTCCTGCTGCTGGTGAGCGGACTCCGCTCGCACTCTTTGGCTTTGATCTCGGAGGCGGGCCACAACCTTTCAGATGTTCTGGCTCTCGGCCTGTCGCTTGTCGCGGTGTATCTGGAAGCGCGGCCAGCTTCTGCGACAAAGACCTATGGCTGGCGCCGCGCGGGGGTTCTTGCCGCGCTGATCAATGCCGCACTGCTGATCGTGGTGGCATTCTTCATTTTTTACGAAGCATTCCAGCGATTGCAAAAGCCTGAGTCGATCCATGCAGGGACCATGATCTGGGTGGCTGCGGCGGGCGTGGTGATGAATGGAGTGATCGCGCTGCTGTTGTATCAGTCCAGCCGCGATGTAAATATCCGCAGCGCATTTCTGCATCAATTTGGAGACGCAATTTCCACCGCTGTTGTGATCGTGGGCGGCTGGGCCATTCTCGCGACAGGACGAGTATGGATTGATTCCGCGCTATCGTTCGGCATTGGCGCGCTGATTTTGTGGTCGGCTTTCGGCATTGTGCGCGAGACTCTGAACATCCTTCTGGAAGGCACCCCGCGCGGCATGAAGCTGGAGCAGGTGGAGGCGGCGATCCGCGAGATTGTAGGCGTGAATGACGTACACGATCTGCATGTGTGGAGCATTGGATCAGAAATGCATGCGCTCTCCTGCCACATCTCGATTGCCGATATTCCGCTCTCGATGAGCGAGCGAATTTTGCGCGATATAAAAGAACGGCTGCATGACGGCTTTCACATCGAGCACACTACGATCCAGCTTGAACATGCCATTTGCGAAGTTGCGCATGGGTGCGTGGTGCCGGTGGGGGAAGAACATGGCCGCTGAACCGGGTAAAGCGTAAGCGTTTTACGATTCGAGAACCTGTTGAGATTTGCTTAAATCGAAGAATTATCGCCGTGTCCGTTTGAATTCCCGACATTTTCCGAAGACAGCCGCAGCCATGCATATATTTGTGTTTGCCCAATAGCTCTTATGATATAGTTCATATGAACTATATGACTGAGCTTGGCATTTGGGAAATATCTGTTCTCGCGCTGCTGCGGGAGGCGCCCATGCATCCTTACGAGATGCAGCGTTTGCTTCGCCTTCGACACAAGGATGAGATTCTTGTTCTAAAACGTGGCTCGCTTTACCACGCCATTCACCGTCTGATGACGGGAGGCCTGATCGCCGTAAAGACCAGAGAGCGCGACGGCAAGCGTCCGGAGCGCACCACCTATGAAATTACCTTTTCAGGCCTGGAAGCATTTGCAGAAACGCTGCGGAAAATCGTTGCCATTCCGCGCCATGTATCCTCGGAATTCATGGCGGCGATGAGCTTCCTGATCCATCTCAAACCCGCCGAAGCAATCCTTTATCTCGAACAACGCGCGCGCAATTTGAATGCAGAGGTCAGGGACCGAGCGTCAGGGCTTGCAGACGCTTCGCCGGCGGTACTGCGCGTCAACCTGATTGAAAGTGAATACCTGCTGGTCATGCTCAAGGCAGAATTGGCCTGGGTACAAGGGATCAAAAAGGAAATTCAAGCGGGCAAACTTACCTGGGACCTAAAAGCGATCTTCCGGGACGCAAAAGCGCACCGGAAGAACACCGTCAACAAGAGGAAAAAACAATGAGAAATTCCGCGATCGATCCAAAGCAACCGTCAACGGCCCGGCAGCACTTCGCAGGGCCTATCTGGACATTATTGGTTCTAGCGCCCTTTATTGGAGAACTGCTCAGCGGTTCGACACGGGCAAGCATTCTCTTTGTTTTAATCCCCGAAATCATGGTGTGGGGAGTAGGCGCATTGTTCTGTCGGGAATTGGTCCGCAGATGGCGGGCCGGCGTGACTAGCCTGCTATTGCTGGGATTGGCGCTCTCCATTGCGGAAGAATTCATCATTCAGCAAACCTCGCTGGCCCCGTTGCCTTTTCCTGGCTCCCATGCGGATTACGGCCGCGTTTGGGGGATGAATCTGGTCTATTTTCTTTTCATGCTTGGATACGAAAGCATCTGGGTGGTAGTGGTCCCTGTGCAGATCACTGAAATGTTCTTCGCTCGTCAGGCGGGGCAGGCATGGTTACAGCTGCGCGGGACAATTGTGGGTTGCGTTGCGTTTCTGCTCGGCAGCCGGATTGCCTGGTACGGTTGGACGCAACAAGCGCGGCCGCGATTGCACGCGGCCCCTTATCATCCACCCATTGCGATGATCGGCTTGGGATTGGCGGCGATCGGCACCCTCATCGCGATTGCTTATGTGGTTCGGAATTTCGGCGCGTCTTCGACTGACCGGCGAAAAGCAATTTCTCCCTGGATGGCCGGGATAACTGCTTTTGTAATGGGCGGGGCATGGTTCGAAGTCATCGCGCAATGCTTTATGCCGAAGCCAATACAGCCTTATTGGATCGTGATCGCAGTGGGCGTTGCTTGGGCCGGGCTTGCATTCGCGTTGTTCTTCCGATGGTCATCAGCCCAGGCGTGGAGCGAAGTTCATCGCTTTGCAGCAAACGCAGGCGCAACTCTTGCGTGCATGGCAATACCGTATATGACCATCGCAACATGGCCGAAGATTGATGTAGTCGGGAAAATAATCTTCGATGCCGTCACTCTGCTCGGGATTCTGTTGCTTGCAAGAAAGGTTTTGGGTCGGCGGAAAATTGCGGGAAGTTCAGAAACCGCAATTCAACGGATGTGACCGGCATCGAGGTTTTTCACTTCTGCCGCTCGTAAATCTCATGGGCGGTTGCAATCGTGTCCGCCTCTTCCGGCAACTTGTCTGGGCGCAGTCGTACGATCCTTGGAAAGCGGAGCGCGAAGCCGCTGTTGTGGCGGTCGGAGCGCATCATGTTATTAAAAGCGACTTCTAGAACAATATTCGGTTCGACAACGCGGCGGAATCCCTGGTCTTCAATCGTATGATCCAAAAACCACTTAGTCATTTCCGCGATTTCTGCGTCGGTCAGGCCGGAGTACGCTTTGCCGATGTTCACCAGCTCGTCGCCGTTCCATACCGCGAACGTGTCATCGCTCAGCACTCCTACCCGCTTGCCGTGGCCATATTCGACCGCAGTTACGACAACGTCAAGCGTAGCCAACTCGCGCTTGAGCTTGAGCCATGATTTTCCGCGGCGGCCGGGCGTGTAGGCGGATTCGGGATCTTTAATCATCAGCCCTTCGTTGCCACGTGATTGGGCCTCGTCGAAGAGTTTGTTCAGTTCCTTCGCGGCTGAGGCGGCTGCCACCGGAGCGCGGATCAATCGAATTTCCTGCTCGGCTTCAGCATCTGGGCCGTCGAAATTCAGAAGTGCCTGCCCCGCGCGTGGACGTGAAGGCACAACGCGGCGCTCGGCGAGAAGCTGTTCGAGAATCCTTGCCCGCTCCCGCAAAGGGCAGTCAATCAAGATTTCCTCGCCTGCGTACAGCACGTCAAACACAAGAAATGCGACCGGGACTTTTCGCATTAGTTCATGGCTGACTTTCTTGCGGCCCAGCCGCTGTTGCAACGCGCTGAACGGGAGCGCGCGGCCCGATTCTTGCGCCAGGTAACTCCACGCAACAATCTCGCCGTCTAGGACCGCGTCCTGTTGTAGGCCGGCCAATGCGTCGGGAAGTTCGGGGAAGGATTCGGTAATCTCGTCGCGCGTGCGGGAAAAGATTTTTACTTCCCCTCCCGAGCTGTGGGCCTGCGCGCGGATGCCGTCATATTTATCTTCCACCCAGGCATTGTGAAAATAGGCGAGCGCGTCCTCGGCTGATTCCGCCGGGCTGGCCAGCATGAATCCGAGGGGATGAAAAAGCCGCATTCTTGCTTGCGCGAGTTTGCCTTCCGCCGCGTAGCGCAGCGTTTCTCCAATATCGCCGAGCAGCATATTGGCGCGTTGCACTTGCGCCAATGGAACGTCGTAAGCAGCGGCGATGGCTTCTTCAACCAGGCTTTCCTTCAATCCGATTCGCAAATCGCCGGTCATGATTTTTATGATGTACTTGGCTTCCAGCGGCGTGACCCGGGAAAGCAATTCACGGACTTCAGTGGCCTTGGCGGCTGGCCCGCGAGCTTTTGCGATGGCGCGGAACTTCTGTTGGATTGCCGTTAATGAAGTTGCTTCCCCAGGAACGTCCTGAGCAGGATGGGTAGGTAGTACTTCTCCCGCAACCGCGCCAAGGTCGCCTTGACGGCGGTAAGCGACGCTTAATTCAGATTCGCTTTTTTAGGACAGCTCTTGAACGATCCGCCACAGCGACGCTCCGCCAACCTGCAACGTCGTCTCTTCCCACATGGGAAAGGGACGGCCTGAGAAAAACACCGCCGCTACGATCGCCTGTTCCATCGGGACGGCTTTCAGGTAAGCGGCGAGCAGGGACTTTTTCTCCAGCTTCTTGGTGGTGCCGGAAATCTGCTCGCAAGTTTTGGCGAATTGTTGCATAGCAGTCGTGGGATGCGGAGAGTTAGATGAAGGTAGCACCACGCCTGGATAGCACCTTTTGCCGCCACACATTCTCCTGACGCTACACATCTACATGAATACAGCGTCAACGCACCTGAAAATCAATGGTTGAGCCAAGAGCGATCTTGTCACCGGCGGCTGGGGTTTGCGCGACGATTACGCTGGCGGCATTTGGCCTGGGCGCTGCGGGGGTGGCCGCGGTTCCGGCACTTGCGGGTTGACCTTCCAAGGTCACGGTCCCCACATGAAAACCCGCATCTTCCAAAGTCTGGGAGGCTGTGCCGACGGCCTGTCCGATGAAGCTGGGCATCACAAAATTTTGCGGCTGCGCTGCGGCAACCAGCAAACTGATTTTGGGCGCGGCAACGTCACTGGCGTTCGGCGGCGGACTTTGCGAGAGCACCTGGTCCGCCGTCGCTCCCGGCATCTGTGCCTGCGCGATGGAGCCTAAATCCAGGCCGCGCCGCTGGATGTTCATCTCCGCCGCACGTTCGCTTTGTTGCAGAACATTCGGAATCGTCACTCGTTGCGGCCCCAGGCTCCGCGCAATGCGCACCTGCCATCCTCGCCTCACTTTCATTCCCGCGGGCGGCAGTTGGGAGAGGATTCGACCCTGAGGAATTTTCGGGCTGTAATACTCGCGCTCCACGTTGAGTTCCAGGCCACTGGCTTCCGCAAGTTTGCGTGCCTCGGCAGCTGTTTTGCCTACGAAATCCGGCACAGCCACCTCGCTTCCGTGAATGGCCAGCGTCATGGTGATGAGTGCGGAAGACATCGCCACTGCCAGAAGCACCAGCGCCATTAGCACATAGCGGATGAACGTTTTCATGCCAGAAGTATTATAGTCAGGCGAAGACAATGCCTCCGTAGGTAGTGGAAACAACTTGCAGGCTGGCCATTTCCTCCCTTTTACCGCTTTAAAAAATATGTCATCTCGAGCTGCTTTTGCGAGAGACCTTACGTTGGACAGAACTGCGTATGCTGCCCTCGGGAGTAATATTCCCGCCGATCACTGGGGTGCGGCTGGCCGTCGTAAGGTGCCTCCGTCTTCGCGTTGCTCAACGTCGAGATGACATGCTTTTTGTACAGTAGTACAGTTCGATCAAACTGCGTCACTACGCCTGAAACCTAGGCACGCTTGCGCTCTCTTGTCGTGTAACCTATCCTTACACTGCCACTCTAAGTTTTAGACCTCATGCATCGAATGACGGCCAGAGCGATGTTTGTTGTTTTCCTGGTGAGCGTGCTTGCTCCCGTGGCGCTGGCGTTTTCGACTGTCCCGCTGGACGGTTCCTGCACAGGCAATATGCAGTCCCACGCTTGTTGCATGCGAAAGATGCGCGCTCATCCGGCGCAGAAGGCACATTTTGAGGCGACGTCGTCCTGCCATTCTCACTGCTGCTGTGTGCCGATGGCGCCGGGCCAGTGGGCGGAATTCGGCTCTCCAGTTCGGGTGAACGTTTCCCTTACTACGGCTGTCTTGCAACATAAGTCTCGTCCATCCGTAGCGGAACTCAATGTTCAGATCACGCATTCCGGACGCGCTCCTCCCGCAATCTTCCTCGCCTGACACAACTTCGAATTCGGGAACGCAATCGCGCTTTCATCTCAGCGTATGCTTGGCCGCTGCACGAAGCCCCGGATTCCATATGTGTACCCGCCCCCATAATTTTGTGGAGAGATCATGCGTATCCGAATTTTGCCGTCGCTTATTTTTCTATCATTCATTCTTACCGCCCTTACCGCATCGGCGTCCATTTTCGGTTCTGTGCAAGGTCTTGTGCACGACCCTCAGCATCGCCCCATCAGCGGCGCGCAAATTGTCATTAAGTCTAAAACTTCCGACTGGAACAAGACCCTTACCAGCGACGACGACGGTCACTTTTTAATTCCGTCCGTGCCGCTCGGCGACTACACCATCACGGTTTCCGCGCCTGACTTCACAAAAGAGCAGCAGGACATCGAACTCACTTCGGGCACCGAGCTTCGTCTTCACTTTGCCTT
>JANWKU010000162.1 GCA_025451215.1 Terriglobales bacterium | reverse complement strand
TCATTTCGACAGTTTGCAATCAACGACATTCGAAATTGCTTGCGGCTTCTGAATCGCCCTGACCTTTATATTGGGCGTGTTTGGGATAGGGACATAGAGGACGGCTACGCCCAGGAAATGCTTTGCCTGTAGCGACTACTGAGACAGGCGCAATCCCTTTTTCCACCCAGTTAGCCATCGCAGTCAACAGATCGAATTGATCCAGGCCCGGTCCTCCGCCGCAATGTGACATGCCGGGAACAAAATAAAACTGGCTCCATTTGGATACTTCCTGAGGACCCCCGTTCGCTTCCGCCATGTTTGTGTAGTATTCGAACGTGTCGAGCGGCGAGAACCAGGGATCGCTGTCGCCATGGTAGAAAATCAGTTTTCCTCCATGGCCGGAGAAAGTAGTGAGGTTCGTGGACAGCGAGTCCACAAGCGGCTGAGCGTCGGCCAAGGCTTCTTTCTCGACATCCACTTCCATTACAGTGGGCGCTGGTCCGAAGATGCCGGGACCTGGCGAGAGAATTCCGCGGATGGGGCCGCTCGCGGTGATGCCCGTGTCGTATAAAAGTCCGGGGTAAACCTGGTTTCCTTCCGATGTTTTTGGCCCACCCATGACCTTCTTTATCGCGGCGACTTTGTTCGGCGCCAGGCAGGATTCGGTCTGTCCTTCTTTGCACGTCAGCACCGCCGGATCAAAATGACATGCTAGCGGATCGGAGATTATGTGATCGGCTATTCCGTCTTGGGCGTCACATTCCTTCAAAAGCACGTCGATGATCAGCTTACGGTCGCTGTCGGTAATCGCCTGGGTAATGATTGGCTTGCCGTCTGCATCCTTCGGCGCAATCTGATTGAGGGCAACTGGAATCCACTTCCCAATCGCAAGGTTGGACAGGCCGGTACGCATGGCGGGATCACCGGAAATGATCCCGTTGAAGATTGTAGGATAACGCTGCGAAAGAATCATGCCCTCGCGCCCGCCGGTGGAACATCCCGAGAAGTACGAAAATGCTGCCGGCTTTTCGTAGTATTGCGCGATGAGTTGTTTGGCCAGCTTGGCGACTTCGGCATTGGCGAGATACGCGAAATCCAGATTCGCTTGCTGGTCTTTCTCGAAACCGAAATCAAAGCCGGCGCGGCGGCTCTTGTGACCTGTGTCCGTGCTGACTACGGCGAATCCGCGCATGAGCGCGGGTGTGTCTCCCGCGGCATTTATACCAAGTGGGGGCATCACCACGCCATTGCTGCCACCGCCGCCCTGCATGAGAAAGTCTCCATTCCACTTCTCAGGCATGGCTAACGCGAAGCGAATACCAAACTCTTCGCCGTTAACTCCGGTCCGTCGATTAATCACGCCTTCAACCCGGCAGTATGCGGGAAGCGGCGCACTGTGGCCAGGCCCCCACTGATTTGGTTCTGTTGTTCCCGCTGGAATCGCCGCAGCCTTTGTGATCTCGACATTTGGAACTGTGAAGTTTTTCAGGTTGGCACATGACTTGGGTTGCTGCGCCCAAGCGCAACCAGCGAAGGCGAATATCCAAAGTATCTTCTTAAGGAATTGCGAAAGCATATTCCCTCCATTCACGAAAGCTTCGGCTTAAGAAAAGCCTGTCTAGGTCGAAGGCACGGATTTCCAGACGCCCAGCATTTTCTGCTGGACGTCTGAAATGTAGCCGTGGGCATAAGGACATTACAAAATTATTCCGGCAGCAAAATTTGTCCATTGACCTCAAAGTTCTTGCTGGTGGACGGAACCCCAGTACCGGGCTGACCGCTTCCGACTGATAGTGTGTATTTACCTTGAGCCACCATGATGTCTCCGGCTTCGCTGACCATGCTCAGATCGCGCGGATTGAGATGAAATTCAACCTTCTGGTTGGCTCCGGGTTCCAGATGGATCCGCTGAAAACCGCGGAGGGCCCGGATCGGCGCGCCCGCGACATCGGGAAACTTGAGGTAAAGCTGCACGACTTCGTCTCCAGCAACCTTGCCGGAGTTGGTGACCATAACGGATGCGCTCAGAGGATCGCCTGCGTTGATCGTGGCATCCGGCAGATTAAGGTCGCTATAGCTGAACGTCGTATAGCTCAGTCCATATCCAAAAGGCCAGAGCGGCTCGCCTTTGAAGTAGCGATAGGTGCGGCCTTCCATCGAGTAGTCTTCGAAATTCGGCAGTTGATGGACATCTTTATAGAACGTGACTGGCAGGCGTCCGGCGGGATTGTTTTTTCCGCTCAGCGTTTCAGCAATAGCGGCTCCGCCTTCTTCGCCGGGATACCACGCTTCGAGGATTGCATTGGCGTGCGCTTTTTCCCAGTTCACGCCGAGAGCGCTGCCGTTCGTGAGCACGACAACCAGCGGCTTACCAGTTGCGGCGACTGCCTTGACCAGGTCTTCCTCCGGTTCAGGCATCTCGATGTTGGTGCGGTCACCCCCCAGAAAACCGGGTTGGTCAACGGGCATCTCCTCTCCTTCGAGGCGGCTGGTGATTCCTACCACGGCGACGACCACATCCGCATTTTTCGCCGCGGTAATTGCCGCTGGATCAGGTGTATTGTTCACCGGCGTCCAGATGAGTTGCGCTTCGATTTTTCCCCCGCCAATGTGGGCATAGGTTACATCGAATGGGACCGGCTCTCCCTTATCCAAATGGACCCGTCCGAGACCGGACCGAGCGCGAAATACTCGTGTTACCTGCTTTCCGTCCACTGTAAGAGTCGCAAACCCGTCAGTCTTAACGCCGAGCAAGTAATCGCCGGTCGCGTTAGGGTTGAGAAATCCCGTCCACCGCACCAGCAAGTTTTTAGCTGCTTTCGCCTGCTCCGGAAGGTTGCTGTCGTTCAGATCCAGGCCGGATTCGGTCCGCGATGTGAGAGGTTGCGTTTTGGTTTCGCGGCGCGTGCCTGAACTGTATTCGGCTTTGAGCCCGGGCTTCCTATCGGGCGTTGTGAACAGCGATGCTGGAACGGAAACTCCTACGTTTGTGGCGAGAAATTGAATGCCCGGGACATAAGTGATTTTCGCATTCGGGAATTCGGCTTTCATTCCCTCCAGCACGCTTACGGTATGAGTGGGAGTGCCGTTGTAGTTGCCAAGCAGAACAGGAGTCTGGTCGGCAAGAGGACCGACCACGGCGATGCGCTTCACAGATTTAAACGGCAGTACGCCGTCGTTCTTTAGCAGCACCATGGCTTCATCCGCCATGCGGCGAGCCAGATCGCGATGCGCGGCGCTGTCGAGTTCTTTTTCATCAATTTTGATGTACGGCACGATGGATGGAGAATCGAACATGCCAAGGCGCATTCTTGCGGTGAACAGGCGAATGAGAGCGGTATCAACCGCGCTTTCTGGAAGATATCCCTGCTGCACTGCCTCGACGTACGCCTTGTAGTCGTGGTCGTCCGTGACTTTAGTTCCGCCGTCAACGCATTCATTGTCCATACCGCGCTCAATCGAAATGGCTGAGGCCTGTGGTTGGGTTGCGCGGTAATGGTGTCCGTCAAAAATGTCCACCACTGCACCGCAATCAGAAACAACGTATCCCTGAAATTGCCATGCACCGCGAAGCGTGTGCTGTAGCAGAAACTGGTTCGCGCAGGCGGGTTCGCCATTGATCGCGTTATAAGCGCACATCACGGACCCCGCATGGCCTTCCACGACCGCGGCACGAAATGCCGGCAGATAAGTGTCTTCTTCATCGTGCTTGCTTACATCCACGTCCGCCATGTGACGCGTAGGCTCGGGACCACTGTGAACATCGAAATGCTTGGGCGTGGAAATGACGCGGTAATAATTAGGATCGTCCCCTTGCATACCGGTGACAAACGCCACCGCCATGCGGCCGCTCAGGAACGGGTCTTCGCCATAGGTCTCTTGTCCACGGCCCCAGCGCGGATCGCGGAAGATGTTGACGTTAGGGGCCCAGAAATCGAGGCCATGAAAGAAGGGGTTGGTCCCGTTGCGTACCGCTTGAACATGCACGATGCGTCCTTCGGTGCCAATATCAGTGGCCATCTCGTGAATGCGGGGCACATCGAAGGTAGCGGCAAGGCCGACCGGCTCCGGAAACTCCGTGGTGCCGTCGGCAATGACGCCGTGCAGGGCTTCGCTCCACCAGTCATACTCGGGAACTCCGAGGCGCGGAATGGCTCGCGCTTGATTCACAAGCTGCGAGGCCTTCTCCTCTAAAGTCATGCGATGAACAAGATCCGCCGCTCGAGCTTCAGGCGAAAGCTTGGGATTCATGAAAGGTAAATTGGAATTATCTTGGGCGCTGGCAGCGCCGACAATAAGAAGTAAGAAGGAAATGGTGAGGACAGTCCATATGAATTTGACGTTATAGCGCATGAGTTCTCCCTAATTCCGGCGGCAAAAGAGGCTAAGCCCCGATTTCCGCGCGTTTTGTGAATCATTAAATTCTGTGCAGCTCGGAATGATTTCTGCATTCCTAATTACTGGCAACCTGCCTGGAAGCAGAGATTCTGGCTGAAAAATGGCATTACATGGTTCTGGAAGCGATCAGCAACCGCGCTCGTATGAGTGCCGTGATAAAGCTCAAAGGTATTTGGGATTCCATATTTATCTAGAACATCGTGCAGCTTCGTGGTATCGAATCGCAACCCGTCCTGGTCTCCCACGTCAATGGCGATGGCGTGGTATTGCCGCAAGTTGTCAATGTATTGATCAATGAAGTCGAGCGGCGAGTTCGCTGTCCATTTGGCAAGAACATCGGGCTGCACCGCGCCATCTTTAAATGGAAGGTCGAGATAGAGCGGTGGGTTCTTAGGATCGGGGGACCATGCGGCCGCGCTCGCAAGCATGGCACGGGCAAAAAAAGGCAACTTAGCGGAATCTTCGGGCGTCTTCACGGCTTCCAGCGATTTTTCCAGCTCCGGGTTCACGGAATTCATGGGACGCGATGAGAGACAACAGGGGCTCATGATGTACAGGCTTCCGAATACGTCGGAATGTTTCATGCCGATGCGCGTTGCTCCATATCCTCCCATCGAATGCCCTACCAGTCCTCGGCTGCGACGCTCGGGAATTGTGCGGTAGTGCGCGTCGATATAGGCGACCACGTCGTGGGAAATAAATCGTTCAAAGTCTCCCGTGGTGACGGAACTGGAATACATCGAACCGTTATGGACGGTCTTGGAATCGGGGAGCACTACGATCATCTCTTTGGCGCCTTGAGCGAACGCGCCTTCGATGGTCTGCGGGACGTGGATTTCGTGAGTCCATTGCTCCGCGCCGATGGAATAGCCATGCAGAGCATAGACGACCGGGTACCTGCGATGCTTGTCCTTGGCGTAACTCGGCGGCAGGAACACAATCACATCGCGATCAACGGCGTCGCCTTCCAGGTTGCCCTTGAGCGAAGTCCCATGAATCTTAATGTGCTCAACCGTAGCCGGCTTTGCACTCGGAATAACGGCAGGCACTTCAGTCTGAACCTGGGCAATAAGGCTGGGAGTGAGACCAAGAATTATTGCGAAGGTGAACAGGCAAAGAAACTTTCTCGTCATTTTTATGTATGCCCTTTTCTTTGGTGTCTTCCTGTGCCGCCTCGAATGGCGTGGAAGCCGTGATTAGAGGCGTCATTTAACCAGGTATTGAGCTACGCACATTGCTCGCAGACGTGTGAAGCACGTCTGCCGTTTGGCTCGTGAAGATTCAACTCCCGCGACTTGCCGAATAGGACGCTATTGGCAAACGCTTACCTCGCGGGCAGAATTAACCTCCACACGGATTTATGAATGACTTGAGCAAAGCGATTGTACGCCGTCTTTCTTTGAGCATCGTAATTATTTGTAAAATTTAGTCGGGAATCTTCCCTCCAATCCATTCGCAATCTATTTTTGAAGAGCTACCCGCGGAAGATCAAATTAAGTTATCGTTTACTTTAAGGTTCCACAGGATCGGCGCGCATCTTCGGCATTGTTCCGACGTCAGGTGAACGAGGCCGCAACCGCGCAGTCTGACCGAATTTGCGGGAAGTTTTTGCAGCATAAATCACAGGAGGTTTTCCTTGGTAAAGATCAGCCGCCGGAAGTTCGTCGCCACTGCCGCCACTGCCGCAGGCGCCGCTATGGTCCTGCCGAATGCCGCATTCGCGCTGCAGGCGCAATCTTCACCAGCCGCGCAGAATGCAGATGGCCGTGAGCGTATCAATTTGCGGAGCGTTCCGTTCCCGATGAAAGACGTAAGGCTGGGGCCGGGACCTTTTCGCGCGGCTGCGGAGGCCAATCGCAGGTATCTTAAGACACTGCCTCCCGACCGGTTGCTTCATACATTCCGCCTGACGGCTGGGCTGCCCTCTTCGGGCGAGCCATTGGGCGATTGGGAAAAACCTGATTGCGAATTGCGCGGCCATTTTGCCGGCGGCCATTATTTGTCGGCCTGCGCACTTGCATTCGCCAGTTCGGGCGACGAAGAACTCAAGCGCAATGCCGATCAGGTTGTAACAGAACTTGCAAAGTGCCAGGCACAGCTTAAAAGCGGCTATCTGAGCGCCTTCCCTCAGGAGCTTTTTGATCGTTTGCGGGATGGAGTGAACGTCTGGGCGCCGTTCTATACCATTCACAAAATTATGGCCGGGCATCTTGATATGTATCAGCTTGCCGGCAATGAGCAGGCGCTGGATACAGCCGAGAAAATGGCGCAGTGGGTGCGAAGCTGGGCGGATCCACTCAGCGAAGAAAAAATGCAGCGCGTGCTTCTGGTGGAGTATGGCGGTATGGGGGAAGTACTCGCCAATCTTTATGGAGTGACCGGGAAACGCGAATACCTGGAGCTTGCGCAGCGTTTCAACAAGAAGTGGTTTTTCGATCCACTGGCGGAGCACCGTGACGAACTCAAAGGTCTACACGTGAACACGCACGTTCCGCAAGTAATCGCAGCTGCCCGGTTGTACGAGCTCACCGGCTACGAGCGCTACAGGAACATTGCTGACTATTTCTGGGACGAGGTGACGAGCGAGCGTTCCTACTGCACCGGCGGCACCAGCAATTTTGAATTGTGGCGCTCGGACCCGGGTGTGCTCTCAACCCAGATTACATCCCAGACCACAGAAGACTGCTGCGCTTACAACATGATGAAACTTACGCGGCATTTGTATAGTTGGTCGCCGCGCGCCCATTACATGGACTACTACGAGCGAGCGCTGTTCAATCATCGGATGGGAACAATTGACCCTGAGACCGGCACGACCGTTTATTACCTTCCGTTGGGAAATGGCTACTCCAAGATTTACGCGAAGCCTTTCGATTCGTTCTGGTGCTGCAACGGCACAGGGGCCGAAGAATTCGCTAAGCTGACCGACACCATTTATTTTCACGATGACGATTCCATATTTGTAAATCTTTACATCGCGTCAGAGGTAAGTTGGCCGGAGAAAGGTATCCGCCTGACACAGCAAACCTCGTTCCCCGACGAGCAAGGAACCACCCTGCTTATCTCAGCGGATAAACCTGTCAATCTCGATTTGAAATTGCGCGTACCGTATTGGGCCGGAAGTGGCAGTGTAAAGGTAAATGGGAGGACCTTGCCGGTTTTTGCCGATGCCTCCAGCTACCTGACTTTGCGGGGGCCATGGAAAACCGGTGATCGTATAGAACTGAGCCTTCCTATGAATCTGCACGCCGCACCTACGCCCGATAAGACCAGCATTCAGGCGGCGATGTATGGTCCGTTGGTTTTAGCGGCCCGATTTGAGGAAGGACCTAAGGACGAATGGTATCGGCATTTTGATGCCGAGGCGAAGCAACCGCCTCGGCCAACGCTGCAATTCACCGGCAGACTCGACAATCCAGCGACCTGGCTCGAAGCTACCGGTGAAAAGCTAGTTTTTCGGACGACCGGGAAAAATGAAAGTGTGACGTTCGTACCTCTCTCCCGGATCGTCCACGAACGTTTTGCCGTGTACAACGAAATTCATGAGGAGAACGTGTAGTTACATCAACGTCTCGTTCTCCCCATGAATCCCTGGCGTCGAAATTAACGGTGACTTTGGCAGCCCGAATTGCATCCTTTATTGCGCTGCCTGGGTCACCGGAAACTGATAGACGTTCACGCTAATGGGAGCGACCGAGATCGTCTGCATCGCGCCTAGCGGAATCTCTTTCACGACGAGCTGTGGCTGCTCGCCAACTTTGTTGGCCGCTTCGAGGTCTTTGCCTGTCATCTGCCATAGCTCCGATTTGGCTGCAAGCTGCATGCCTGCCACGTTCAGTTCAAACTTCTGTTCCGTATCCGTAGCATTCACGACTGCAACGGTGAGGAACTTGTGGTCCGGAGTGAGCGCAGCGAACATGTCGAGCGGGTAAGTCGGGCTGCCTGAATTTGATTCAGGCTGATCGCCACCGATGGGATACTTGGGCGCCGGTTGCGGCGAGTTTCCCGAAAGGGCGACCGGCAAGGAGCCGGGAACGAAGTGACTGCCGTACAACTTGAACATGAGCCCAGTTGCATTCAGGGTCGCGGCTGTGGAGTTATAGTCGAGCGACGAAACGCCCATGGTATGCGCGGACATCGTGAGGAAATCGGTGTGCCGGAGCATCTCGTTAAAGATCATCCCGTAGGCGAGCGCCAGCTTAAGATCCGGCGAGCGGTTAAAGCTTCCGCCGAAGTAGGCGTACTCGTCCATGGAAAGGAAAATTTTCTTCTTCAGCATGTCCGGGAAGCGCTGCTGATAGCGTTCCCACTCCTGCGCTTTCAGATGAACAATGTTGGCGGGATACCGCGCATACTCGAGCGGAGTCTGGTCAACTTTGTCGTAGCCATCCGCCGTAGGCGCATCAGGCGCGAGCTTCTTGGCTTTTTCAAGATCAAAGTGACGGCCTCCCTGGGCATACCAGTGCTGGGTGATGCCGGAGAAGTTGCCCCAACTGTGCTCAAGAAGGCCGCCCGTCCAATCCTGCGGCGTGCCTTCAAGGGCCTTGAGATTATCCACGTCATTGGTGCGCATTTCGCCCATGAGATCCATGGACTCAAGCATGTTGCCGGAAGCGAGCAAAGTAATGGATGGGTCAACCTTCAACATGGCTTTCGCAAATTCATTGTGCTTCAGGACGTAATACTTCAAATCCGTCCTGCCTAGTTGCCATGCCCCGTAGGGCTCGTTGCCAATGTCCCAGAACTTGATGTGGTAAGGCTCGGGATGGCTGTTGCGCGCGCGCTCAGCGCCAAGGCGCGTTTTGACCGAGCCATTCATATATTCGACTTCTTCGGCTGCCGAGTGCGCGTCACCGAAGCCCGCGTTCACGGTGATGTACGGTTCAACGCCGATGAGCTTGCAGAGGGTCATGAACTCGTCCATGCCCACGTCGTTTGTCTGCATGGCATTCCAGGCATAATCAAACATCGGCGGACGCTTGTCCGGATCGCCGACAGAGTCATACCAGCTCCAATCGGAAAGAAAGTTGCCGCCCGGCAGCCGCCAGAAGCCGGAGTGAAGTTGGCGTAGGAGAGCGATAGTATCGGGCCGAAAGCCCTGCACATTGTCGGTTGGCATAAGAGAGACCGTGCCAACGTGAAAATTCCCGGTGCCCGTGCCCGTGATTTCCAAGGTGGCCGCGTCGCTATCAGTACCAGCAGTAAAACTGAGCGGGATTTTTTTGTAGGCCTCTGATAGCGTGGGAACGGAAATAGTCTGCCGATCGTGAGCGCCCTCTCCCCAGATCAAACTCACCTTCACCTTCGAGCCTGGAGTGCCGCGAAGGTAGATTCGTCCCGTATATTTCTTACCCTTGACTAAGGCAAGGCCGGATTGCCGGATGCCGTGCGGGGTGGAGGAATCGAGTTCGATGCGCGGACTTTGGTCGCCTACAAAGGGATGGATTTTGTCCATGGTTACAATTTCATCCGGGCCGACAGGCCGCCATTTGCGAAGCTGCATGCCAGGGAATCCCCGCCGCTGCGACGACGCTTCCTCTTTAGATGTGATCGGAAAGTAGAATTTCCGGTCATCGAGCTTCTCCGACCATAGGCTGCGATAAACGAGTGCGCCAATGTGCTCGATGAACATGCCAAACTCGTACTTCGAAACCGGTGGGGCCGCCTGTTGAGTATTAATATTTACCGTCAGCCTGTCCGGCACAACCGATTCGGTCTGTTGAGCCGTACCAGCAACCGAGCACGCGAGCAAAAATGCTATTACCAACGCCAGTGAAAAACGTGCCTTCATCGGGTTCCTTACCTCTCTCTTTCATGAATTGTTTCTTTACAGCCGTTCTTGCTATCTGATCTTGGTTACCTGATCTTGCGTGGATAACAGTGATAGCTGATACATATAGTCATTGTGCTATCGGAAATTGATAGATGTTGACGCTAATGGGTGCCGCTGAGAGCGTCTGTGTCGCATCGCGAAGAGAAGTTTCTTTCACTTCGACCTGCGGCTTTTCGCCAACACGGTTGGCGGCGTCCAAATCTTTTGCCGTCATCTGCCACAGCGTTGCTGGGCCTCCGAGTCGAACACCAGTCACATTCAATGTGAGCGATTGTGCGGATTCAGTCGCGTTCACAATGGCTACTTTCAGGTATTTCCGGTCGGCGCTCAGGGCCGCCACAACGTCGATCGGATAGGTCGGGCTTCCCGCATTCGTCCGCGGCTGATCACCCCCGACCGGATATTTCGGTGCGGGCTGAGGCGAGTTACCCGTAACGGCTACCGGCAACGAACCTGCGCCGAAATGATCGCCATACATTTTGAAGAGAAGCCCGGTCGTATTCAAGACTGCATTGGTCGCATTGAGATCAAGCGTGGAGACGCCCATGGTGTATGCCGACATCTTGAGGAAGTCGGTGTGCCGCAGCATTTCGTTAAAGACCATTCCATAGGCAAGGGCGCTTTTGAGATTTGGAGGCGCGCCCGAGTAGGAATATTCATCGATAGAAAGGAAAATCTTCTTGCTGATCATGGCAGGAAAACGGTCCTGATATTCCTTCCACTCTTCGGCCTTCAAATGCACGCGATTCGATGGATGCCGTGCCCATTCCAGCAGAGTCTCCTCGGCCGGAACGTAACCGGGTTCCACCCCGGGTCGAGGTGCAGGAGCGGTTGCATGTGTGATGTCGAATCGGTAGCCCGCGCGCGAGTACCAGTGTTCGGTAATGCCATCGAAATTGCCCCAGCAATGCGCGAGGAGGCCGCCGGTCCAGTCAGCATCTGAGCCGAACTGCGCCTGAAGATTGTCGAGGTGCATGGCGTGCGTCATACCTTCGATGGTCATTTCGTCAGGCATTGCCCCTGAGGCCAGGATCGTGATCGACGGATCCACCTGGCGCATCGCCTTGGCAAATTCATTGTGTTTGAGAACGTAATATTTGAGATCCGTGCGGCCAAGTTGCCAGGTGCCGTAGGGTTCGTTGCCAATGTCCCAAAACTTAACGTGGTAAGGCTCAGGATGGCCGTTGCGCGCTCGCTCTGCACCCAGTCGCGTGTTGACCGATCCATTCATGTACTCCACTTCATCGGCTGCGGAGTGTGCATCGCCGAAGCCTGCATTCACGGTGATGTAGGGATCAACGCCGAGAAGCTTGCACAGAGTCATGAACTCATCCATTCCGACGTCGTTGGTTTGCATTGCATTCCATGCGTTATCGAACATCGGCGGACGCTTGTCCGGATCGCCGACCGAGTCGTACCAATTCCAGTCGGAGAGAAAATTGCCACCCGGCAAGCGCCAAAAACCGGAGTGCAACTGGCGCAAAGCCGCGATGACTTCAGGCCGGAAGCCCTGCACATTGTCGGCGGGCATAAGCGAGACAGTCCCAATGTAAAAATCTCCACTGCCCGTACCTGTGATTTCGAAGGTGCCTGTATTCGCGTCAGCCTTCGCGGTGAAACTCAGCGGAAATTTCTTGTAAGTATTCGAGAGATTGGCAATCGAGACAGTCTGCCGCTCGGCCGGTCCTTCTCCCCAGATCAGGCTGACCTTCACCTTTGTGCCCGGCGTGCCACGAAGATAGATTCGGCCCACGTATTTTTTGCCCTTCAGCAGAGCGAGACCGGATTGCCGGATGCCGTGAGCTGTAGAGGGATTTAGCTGAATGCGCGGACTCTGCTCGCCGACGAATGGGTGATCTTTGTCCATCACCACAACATCATCCGGACCAATTGGACGCCACTTGCGAAGCGCTAATCGGCGAAAAGGACCGCTCTGCTCTGCGGCCGGGGCTTCGGGTTCTTTCGACGTAATCGGGAAATAGAACTTGCGATCATCGAGCATCCCGGACCAAAGTGATCGATAAATAAGTGTGCGGATGTGCTCGATAAACATGCCATGCTCATATTTCGAAACAGGCTCGGATATCTTTTGTGTATCAATGTTTATGGTCAGCTGGCCCGGCACACCCTGTTCGGGTTGCTGCGCTAAGGCCATTGAGGCGCACCCAAGCCACATCGCCGTTACGGCAAATAATGCAATCCGTATCTTCATTAAGCGCTTCCCTTCCTTTTGGACACTAAGCAAACGTTTACTTATTCAAGACAAAAACTGGCATTGTATTTCTGAGGCGTTGCGAAATCGTCCCACTGACGCAGCTTTTGAGCGATGCCGCGCGCGTCTGAGGCGGTATTGACTCGCGTTGTCGGACGCTAATGCGCTTTTCGTCAAAGTTCTCCGAAAGCAAAATTACCACAGAACCAGAAGATATGAAGTGTGTTGTCTGACTTATTGAGACGCCGATTTTTATCAATGATTACATCGATGAAATCTGATACAGCGGATTTACCCGCGGCATCACGGCTTCTTAAAGTTCCAGCGCGACTTATCGCTCTTGGGATCGAACCTGGCAAGCGTCGGCGTACTGGCGCCCACCGCAGTCAATGCCACGGGCTCCGCGGAATTGGGCACTACCTTGGGCATGATGCGGTAAGTGCCATCGGTCAATTGGTCAATGCGCCACAGTTGTTCGGGAGTGCCGGTAAAGCTGAAAACGGTTATGACTTCGCCGTCGGCGGTTGCCGCCAGTGCGCGATCAGTGCCGGCAATGGTGATCTTGAAATACGGCGAGCCGGGATAGCCTCCGGCATTCGCCACAGATGTGACCGTCCATTTTTGATGGGGCCGGACCATGTAGTCGCTGAGGTCAACGTTAATGTTGCCATCCGGCCAGGCTGCAGAATCCTGCGCGAGTGTCTGATCAGGAATCGGACTCACGGGGCCGGTTGGTGGGCCGAAGAAACCACCTGCGGGCGGGTGCGGGTGCTGCTGATTGTTTTGTGGATGTGGAGGACCGCCGAAGCCGCCAAAACCACGGCGGGGAACATTCATCCGCACAAAGTCTGTTGCCAGCTCCAACGCGCCGCCGCTGCGTTCGGACTGAATTTCATAAGTGCCTTCTTCAAAGTTGTCGCCGCCGACGGGCCATCCGTCTTTCCACATCAGCGGGCGAATGTCGAGAACACTGCGGCCGCTGCGGTCCATGTCGGCCTCGTAGTGCATAGAGAACTTCTGCACGCCATCGCCCAGATCCAGCAAGCCGAAGTGACCGGGGCCGATATGGCGATCGCTCGCTCCCACCACAAGCTTGCCGCCTCCCTTGAGCAAGGGGATCCCCATGTTATCTACATACTGACCTGTCACACTTCGGGAACGGCCCACGCGAATGTTGTAGGTTGAGTCAGGACCATCGCAGCACGTTCCATGCGTGCCCAACAGGTAGTACCAGCCATCGCGATACATCATATCCGTGGCTTCCATATCTATGGCGACGTTGACCGGTTTGTTGCCCTGCATGCGTTTGCCGGTCTTGGGATCGAGTTCGACGATACGGATATAACCGAAGTAAGTGCCGTAGGAGAGCCACAGATGACCCTTCGCATACAAAAACGCCGGATCAATGGCATCGCAATCTTCGACACCATTGCTTGAGGCAACGACCCCAATGTCATGAAATTGAAAGTCGGGCGACTTGGGATCGAGGCTCTCAGTCCACATGATCTTGACGTTGCTTGCGTGCCCTCCAGCTAACCCACCTCCCCCCACCGCATACACCACGTAATAACGGTCACCAATCTTGATGGTGTCGGGAGCCACTCCACCCCCGGGGCGCACAGCTCCGCTGTGCCAGGTCCAGCCATCGTCCGACATTAGACCGCCGCCGCCGCTGCCGAACGTGAAGTATTTGCCATTGGAAATTACGACCGTTGAGGGATCGTGGATGTAGGGCTCACCGTCCAGCGCCAATGCTGGACTCGACGCGTAAACCAAGAACAGAGTGAAAATTGCTGCGGCCAGAAAATTGGATTTCATAATAGCTCCGTAAAAAAGTTTGAACCCAGAATGGCGCGACCAATGCATCCGCGCTATTGAAGGCTTTGAGTAAGGTCCTTGATCGGCTCGCCATTCTCATCAATAAAGCGGACGCAGAAATCACTTAACCCGGGACCGTTGATGACAGCGCCGCGAATGACGTTCCGCCCCTTCTTGAGCGTGAGCAGGTTTGAAACAACATCATCCATTACCATGCGCCGGTCACCGAAAAGGTCTGCGACCTCCTGGCCGTTGAGCCACCACATGGACGCTGAATTGGAGCCAACGGCTAAGCGGACATTTTTTCTCTCACGTGGGCTGTTAACGATGGTCACCGCCCAGAAGATGACGCCGTACGTCGGCTTGTTCAAGCCATAGGCGAAGTTAAAAAGTTTGGCGTCGAAAAGGTTGGAATCCAGAGCGTGCCATGCGAGTTCCTGGCCGGCAACCGTCACCTTCTCGCCATCGTGCGGAATGACGGTGAACTGGTCGGGAAAATATTCCTCTTTGAATGTGCTTCTAACGTAGGCGCCGGTGAAAACGGTGTTGGTGCGGTTCGGCTTAACGATTGGCTCAAGAAGCAGCCAGCGCTGCAAAAAGCCGTCGGCATCCGGAGCTTTGGGGCCGGCCTTGGCTCGCGTGAAATAAGGCGCAATGGTGCGCGGGGCATTAGCGACCGCAGCCTCCGGAGCCAGATGGCGAGGCGCGACGGGACCGGCATGGGCGGCCTGAGCATTGCTGGACGCACCGGCAGGTGCTCCACCCGCTTGCGCGACGGAGAAGACTTGAGCTGTCAATAACGCGAGGGCACCCATTCCCATCAGCACAGCTTTGCGGAGCATGTTCATAGTAGACCTTTGCTCGATTCTGATTTTTTTGTGAAACGAATAGTTTACGCGTAGCTAAGCCACAATGTCGGGACAAAAATATTTACTCAACTTTTCAAATGTCGTCATCCGACGATTTTGATATTTAAAATCGGAATTCTGTTGTCTAGCGAGAAACAAAGGTCGTATCTTAACTTGCTCGCCGAATTTGTTCGCTGCACTCACTCGAACGAACGCATTCTGTATGCGACGGGATTTAAATTTCTGCGTGGAAAAAATGGGAGATGCGATGTCGAAAGCAAATTCTGGAAGTAAAACTCTTTTGAACCGTCGAGAGGCACTGCTTCTCTCCGCAACCGCAAGCGTGGGCCTTATGGCCGGCAAATCCGCTTTCGCATCGGACAGTACGAAAACCGCGGCGCACCAAGAGCCCGGAAACTGTTCGACTCCGCGCTCAGCCGTTGCCAACACTCAATATGGCAAAGTGCGCGGCTTCCTCGATGGCGGTGTTTTCACATTCAAAGGAGTTCCTTACGGACAAGATACGGCCGGAGAAAATCGCTGGCTCCCGGCGAAGCCCCCTACACCGTGGAAAGATGAATTTCCAGCGCTGGTCTACGGCGCAAACTGCCCGCAAAACCTGCACACATGGACAAGCGCCGAGCAGACTTTCATTCAGGATTGGGACGATGGTTGGCAGAGTGAGGACTTGCTCAAGCTAAATATCTGGACGCCAAGCCTGACCGGCAAACGAGCGGTGATGTTTTATATCCACGGCGGTGGATACAGCTTCGGATCTTCTTATGAATTGCCTTCGCACGAGGGCGCGCAGATGGCGAGGCATCATGACGTCGTCCAGGTTTCAGTGAATCACCGGCTGAATATTCTTGGATTCTTTGACATGTCCGAGATCGGCGGTTCGGCCTACGAAGATTCCGTCAACGTCGGCATGACCGATCTTGTTGCTGCGCTGCGCTGGGTACATGAGAATATCGCGAACTTTGGCGGGGACCCTGATCGCGTGATGATTTATGGACAGTCGGGTGGCGGATCGAAGGTGACGACGCTCATGGGCATGCCGTCAGCGGTGGGACTTTTTCATCGTGCTTCAGTGCAGTCGGGCGGTGGTGGCAACATTCCGTCTAAGGAGCAGCAAAAGGAAGTAGCCCGCCAAGTCATGAAGGAACTGGGGCTTCAGTCGAATGACATTGCATCGCTGCAGAAGATGGAATGGTCAAAGCTTTCCGCCGCGGGTAACGCAGCGGTCGCCAAGATCAATCCGGGAGGGCGCCCAATGATGGGCCCCGGAGCTCCAGGCAAGCCGCGCGTGGGATGGTCACCGTGCGTTGATGACAAAAACATCAATCTCCGGTCTTTTTTCGATGCCGCTCCGGATATTTCGAAGAATGTACCAATGATGATCGGTTCGGTCAGCGAAGAAGGCAACCACATGTCCTCCCGCCCGACCGAAGAAGAGTGGCATGCCAGTCTGGCCAAAGCATACGGAGATGACAAGGCGACCGCGATTATCGCGGCGTTGAAGAAAGCGTATCCGCAAAAGAAGATTCAGACGCTCTCATACATGTGCAGCGGCAGCTTTGGCCTGAATGGCCTCTTCATGAGAAATAATGCGGTGAAAATGGCGAAATTGAAATATGAGCTGAAGGCAGCGCCTGCTTACACGTATTACTTCACCTGGCAGACGCCCATTCTTGATGGGCTTCCTGGAGCATGGCATACGTCCGAGCTTCAATTCTGCTTCGATAACACCAAGCGCTGCGAACAGGGTACAGGCAACACCCCAAAGGCGCAGGCACTGGCCAAGAAGATGGCAACCGCCTGGGCAAACTTTGCAAGAACGGGAAATCCCAGCCAACCGGGTTTAACCTGGACGCCCACTGATCCCAACACGAATAAAGCAATGGTCTGGGACAATACATGCCGAATGGAAAATGATCCTGAAGGCGAAGCGCGCAAGATCGTTTTGGGCTGAGGCGAAATTCGCGAACGGAATAAAATCTTGAAGGGAGTTAGTCGCGCTTCCCGCTAATTCTTTGCGTGCAGATAGTCCCGTCAAAATTCGGGCGTTCTGTACCCATGCATTAACCAAGTATTAGCCGCGTTTGAAGTGTGTAGCAATAAGTGCTTGGAAAATTTGGCGTCCCCGACGGCTTCATAGTCTCGCTCGAGCCGGACAACTGCCGGACATTTCTGACGAAAACTAGCATGGCCCTTGCCGGCTGGGAATTGACTGTTGTTCTCATTGGCTATTGCTTTGAAGACTTCTGCTAAAACCTCACAACTAAGATTTTCACCTTATATCTAGCGAGAGCCACCACAAAAGTTGTCAGATATTCATCAAAAGATTTTTGATTTCATGATATTTTTATCCGCGACCATCGACGTCTCCTAGAAAAATTGCCGTTGCTTGGTTAACGTTGTACTCGAGTACGGGCCCCAAGCAAATTAAACGAATTAATTTTGGAGGTATCTTTGTGGCTGCGCTCCGCACGCGTCTGCTCGTTGTACTGTCTCTGATGTTATTGTCATTTTCCGCATTCGCTCGCGACATACATTTCGCCGCTGCAAAAACATTCCAAACCGGAATTACCAATCCGACACGTATGGCCACCGGAGATTTCAATCATGACGGTAATGCGGATATCGCAGTCATCAATAATTTCAACAATCTAGCTATATTTCTTGGCAAGGGAGATGGATCTTTTGAAAGAGGACAAACGTTCACTTTGGATTTTTTCGTGCAAGGGTGCATTGCCGCAGCCGATTTCAACGGAGACCATGTCCTTGACTTGGTGATCGTGGGAGGAACCCATGGACTCGCACTGCTGACCGGGAAGGGCGATGGAACCTTCAATGATCCCATATATACCGACACGCAATTAGCGGGTGCCTCCGTATCTCTAGTCGTTACCGACCTCAACGGAGACGGGAAAGCAGATATTTTCGTTGGCGGGAATGGAAGCAGCGAAGAGTTGCTCGGTGACGGAATAGGGCATTTTGTAGAGGATCCAATTCAGCCTGTAAGCGGAGTCTCGGTCGCTGCTGGCGATTTCAATGAAGACGGCAAGATGGACATAGTGGCGACAAGCCCGTTCTCATCAACGATCTCAGTGTTATTGGGCAACGGTGATGGAACATTTCAGGCGCCACAGATTTACAGCACCACGACGCAGTGCGCTAGCGTGGCTGTTGGGGACTTCAACGGGGATCAGAAATTAGACCTTGCCGTAACCATTGATAGCTCTCCCTTGATTTTTCTAGGGAATGGGGACGGGACATTCGGCAGCCCAAGTTTCTGGTTCAGCAACAATACCCCTATAAGTGTTGTCGCCATTGATTTCAACCGTGACGGCAACCTCGACCTGGCTTTTGCGGATTTTGGAGGAAATAAATTTGTGGATCTTGGTGGAGACCAAGTTACGGTAGAAATGGGAGCGGGCGATGGAACTTTTCCTTTTCTGAATATTCAGAATGTCCAAACCGGGCATAGTCCTGCTTGGATTGTTGCAGCCGATTTCAATAACGATGGCGCTCCAGACATTGCGGCGGCGAACTCCGGTGACGGTACAGTGAGCGTCTACCTCAATGAAGACTCATCACGTGCGAATACCGTGACAACATTGTCTTCAAACGCATTTGATTCGTTTGTAAATCAAAGTGTTAAGTTCACGTCCTTCGTGGCAGCACAAAACGGTGGGGTTCCAACTGGCGCGGTTAAATTCACGATCAGTGGGAATAGGCCTATAGTCGAACCACTTATAAAGGGGCAAGCCACTTTCAATTGGAAATTTGCTCACGCTGGGACGCGAGCCATAACAGCGAGCTATACCGGAGATGCAAATTACGAGCCGAGTCTGGCCTTTTCTTTATATCAGCCAGTCAATCCTCAAGTAAGCACACAGATTACTTTGGGTTCGTCGCTGAATCCGTCAATTGTATTTCAGCCGGTGACCTATGCTGCCATCGTGTCTTCAGTAGGCCTCGCACCGACCGGCACGGTCACATTCAAGATTAGCGGAAATAAACCTGTGACTGTTCCTCTTAATGATGGACAAGCGTCATTTACCTGGACGTATTTGCACGCCGCACCACGAACTATAAAAGCGACTTATTCCGGGGATGTCCAACACGCAGCTAGCACGACCTCGCTCATCCAGGCCGTTAACATGCAAGCGACAAAAACGAGCCTAACCTCCTCGGTGAATCCAGTGGAAGTAAATAAGCCTGTGATGTTCACAGCCGCCGTTGCAGGACAAAATGGTGGAATTCCGACGGGACATGTAACTTTTAAAATCAGCGGAAATACTCCCGTGACTGTGCGTCTGCGCAATCAAAAGGCGGCCTTTTCTTGGACCTTTATTCACGTGGCACCGCGGCAAGTTACGGCCGACTATTCAGGTGATAGCAATGATCAGCCGAGTTCCGGAGCGCCTTTAATTCAGAACGTGAATCCATAGTTCGCCAGATTGTTTTCTATGGCGAATCTTTCCGCGATTAACACGAAGCTGCACCCCGCCTAACGGAGATCATCCGCCTCTTCCATCCGAGGCCGACGACTTCTCGTTTCTTTCAACGCCGCTCACAGCGCATCGATCTGAAGATTGGGACGACCGGGAGGCTATGCTCAAGTTGGACGTCTCCGAGCTAACGGTGCACCGTATAAACTGCATCGAGTACCAGACTCAAGTGCACTCTGTAGGTCGCCATCTAACTTCTTGATTTGATTTGGCGTCCCCGACGGGATTTGAACCCGTGTTACCGACGTGAAAGGGCTTTTCAGAGATTTTGTCGAGATTTGCCGCGCGTTAGGAGAGTTTGGCTTTGTTCAATATTTATGCGGTCTAGGAGTTTCATCCCGTTGTTTGTCTTCGCACCGCTTTGTGCCCTTTTCGATGATTTCTCGTTACCAGGCCGCTACCAAACTTGTTGTTCATTTCATTTGAAAACGGCCTCGAAAATCAAATATTCAAATCTGCGGGAAACCCTATTCTGAATCGCCAAAAACTCGAAGACGCCGCTCGGGCGCTGTTTGTTGGATATCTGCCTATAGAAAATTAGATCTGATTGTCCCCTAGCAGGGCGATCCCAGTTGCGAGGGGTGTGAACCCTAAATTCGGGATTAATTTTTCCTATTTGCCCGCTGCTTTCGCCTACGTGACAGTCAAGACGAGAGCATGGGTGGTTCCACCGCTCGTACAGCCAAGATCACCCGAGTTCCCGCTTGGCGTCTTAACCGTCACGCTTGCTGTTCCAGGAGCCGAGATTACGGTGGTCGTGATCGTGACCTGCAGCTGCTGACTGCTCGCAACGCTTGTGCTTAGCGTCGTCCCGTTGATGACCACGACAGAAGCCGAAACGAACTGACTGCCATTCACAGTGAGAAGAAAGCCCTGCTGCACGTCAGCAAACGTGATGGTGCTGGGAGAAAGAGACCCAATGATCGGGGTTGGCCGAGCACTTCCGCACAAGGGATTGAGTGCGTTGCAGCCTTGGAAGACTAGCAAAGCGAGCAAAAGCGGGCTGAGATGTCGCCAGGAAGCGCCAATTGGTTTCATAAGATATCGTACACTCGGCTGCCTCGTTTCACGCGGACGTAGCGCCGCTATTTACTTGAGAAAAACATCCATATCTGAACTAGTTAAAGCTACCGGATTTCTCGTAGAACAATTATTGATGCACGGGTTGAAAACCATTTTGTGGGGAAAGATGGCGAACTTCGTGGGCTCTTGCTCAAGAATGCCAAGCGGTTCCAATATTCAAAGCTGGAAGCGGATCGTATCGCTAACATTGCAAAGCCGAACGGACAGTATTGGAAGGACATTCCTGGCGCGAACATGTACATCTCCTACGATAAGATAGTGACGCTGAATCTTCGTTACGAAATGCCCAACGATACTTTGCTGCAGTTCTTAAGCCAGAAAGTCACTTCTCTTACTGGCATTCCGAATATCGTCGTCGAAACCCTCACGGCCACGCCAGTCTCCGAAGCAGTCGCTCCTAAAGCCTAACTAACTGTTGGAACGACATATTTCAGCATTTCTGTTACCCAGGCGTTACCAAGACACAGGCCATGGTGAGAGTATCTGTCGCAAGCGTTTGATTTGATTGGCGTCCCCGACGGGATTTGAACCCGTGTTACCGCCGTGAAAGGGCGATGTCCTAGGCCAGGCTAGACGACGGGGACGGAGGAGATCAGCAAGAAGAACGGCGCAATCGAAGTACGATGTTAACAGTGGGGTTGGTTGCTGTCAAAATGCCAGCTTCCGTTATGCACTCTCTTCCGAACGTTACTTCCTAGTACTTGTTCTGGCAATTCCATTCCCGCATAATTCACGAAGTTACTAAATAATATGCCGGATTTCGTTATCTCAGCGCTCGCTTTGCAGGAGCATTTGGCCTATACGGTTTGGGCGAGCACTCGTCTGCTTTCCGCCGCTGCGGGTCTTTCTGAACGGGAACTCGGGCACGACTTCAAGACTGCGGACCACAGTGTCGTTGGGACGCTGGCGCACATTTTTGCCGCGGACCGTGTTTGGCTGGGGCGCATTAAGCAGCGGCCGCCGCACGTTTTCATCTCAGAAAAGGACAAGAATCTCGCGGTCTTGCAGGAGCAATGGCCGGGACTCCATGCGGCCTGGATGCAGTGGGCGGCGGATTTGACCGACCAATCCGCGCACAGCGTTCTTGCTTATCAAGACCTAAAAGGCAATCCTTGGACGCAACCTACATGGCAAGTGGTGCTTCATGTAGTGAACCATGCTACGCACCATCGCGGACAGGTTTCGGGGTTTCTGCGGGCCCTCGGCCACACGCCGCCAAGTCTGGATCTCATCGCCTATTATCGCGAAAAGCTTCGCTGATCTGGACTTTCGGCGGCCTTTAATGCCGGATGCTTCTGCTCTGGTTACCATCGGCACTTTCCCGGCATTTGCCGCTGCGCTAAAGTCAGCCCATGTCCACCACAAAAAAGAAGACCCTTTGCGCGCAGTGTGAAATGGGCGAGGACAAGTGCGAATGTGAAAAGTTCTGCTGCTTTTGCCAAGGGCAGATTGATACTCGCCTTTGCACCGATGGCCTCTACTATTGCCAGGCTTGCCGCGAAGCTTGTGACTATGAAGTTTCCGGTTAGCTTTGCTTGAGCGCTTGTTCGACGAGATGGACGCCAATTGCGACTGTCGGGAAAATCGAGGCGGGAAAAATCTTCAAGAGGAAGGAAAAAAGGCGGGTCTTTCTCTTTCGCTTGAGGGGGGCGTTAGGATTTCTGAAAGACCCGCTAGCCGTGAGACGGTTCTACATGCAATTCGGGATAATCCCTTAGAGAACTTTGTTTTGTTCGGATTTCAGAACAAACCCTCTTTGGCCCATTTTTCGCCCCCGCGCTGCCGACCCTAAACCAGAATGCAATCTTTTGCATCGAAGCAGCGATGATGCCCATTTCCTTGCAGATTATCTGGCTTTTTGTGCTTGCAATCCCGGTAGCCTGCGTGGCGTGGACCGTAACTCATGAGGAGATTTTTCGGGAACCGCGCGAATATTGCCGGCGCAGGTCCGAACAGTGCCGTTCCTTGCCGTCCCGTAAATTCTTTTACGTTTTTACGTGCGAGTATTGCCTTAGCCACTACGTTGTTGTCGGCTTCCTGCTGATCACGCGCTACAAACTGCTCTATCCGGATTGGCGCGGCTATTTGCTTTCTTTGTTCGCGCTGGTCTGGGTGGCAAACATTTATATGAACATCTACAACCGCCTGCGGCTGGACATCAAACACGAACGCATTGCTATTGAGGCTGAAGAAGAGGAAGTGGAAAATCAAAAGGCCGCCTGACGGGAAACCGTCAGACGGCCGTCGAAAGAACCTGATTGTGGAATCCAACACGGTTTGCAGCGAAAACTAGTGGCTGTTCATGGCCTGGCTGTTCTTTTGAAGTTGATCGAGTTCCGACAAAACTTCCGGGCTGTGTTTGTTCGGATCCACGGTCATATAAGAACGGTCAATCTTGCCTTGTGGATCAATAATAAAGGTATGCCGCGCCGCGATTTCGGTCACGCCAAAATTCATAAGTGATCCATACTCTCCGGCGACCTTATGCGTCGAATCGGAAAGGAGTTTGAAATTGAGCCCTTCCTTCGCGCAGAACTGCTTGTGGGAGTCCACGCTGTCCACGCTCACGCCCAACACCACTGCATTCCTTTTCGCATACTCGGCCTGATCACGCTGGAAGTTGTGCGCTTCAATGGTGCAGCCTGTGGTCATGTCTTTCGGATAGAAATAAAGCACCACCCACTTTCCGCGAAAATCTTTCAGGCTGACGCTTGGACTGTCCTGCGAAGGCAGTGAAAAATCCGGGGCCATGGTTCCGACTTCGGGCGCCGGTCCTGCCTGCGCCATGTGCCATGCGAATCCGGTAATGACAACTAAAACCACTGCAATAATCCACAACCGCATGTTTCCTCCTTAAGAACCCACTAGACATTTTAGAGTGTTGACTCAGGAAAAAGTGTCAAGAATTCGTCTCTCGGGGTTCTCTTTAATACATTCTAGTCTTCCCTGGGCGTATACGGCTATCACTGTAGATTCTTAAGAGGCACGCCTGAATGCGTTTCGCGAATCCCCTCAAAAATCTTGGCAAATACGGTACGAAACTCTCCCATCACAGCATCCACTTGCTTCCAGCGTGCCATCTACGTGTGAGGAACGCAACATGGATAGCGTGACGGCCATGAAGAACTCTACAAGATCTCCACGAGCAGGGCAATCAACGGAGGCACTTTGAAAACACTCGCAACCCTCTTTACCGCACTTCTGTTATCGCTTTTCGCTGTTACTGTCCCGGCTGTCGCGCAGCAGGATGCGCATCAGGACGATGCCAAACCGGCTGAACATCAGGAAGCCAAGCCCAAAGAAGCGAACCCCAAGATGGCCAAACCCGCTGAACACGCGCAAGATCAAAATCGGCACGCGCAAGACCAGCAGATGAAAGATCAGCAGAAGGCCCAGGAAAAACAAGCGAAGGACCAGGCGAGACAGCAGCAGGATCAAGCCCGCCAGAACCAGGCCCATCAGGAACAGGACAAGCAGGCGCAGGAAAATCAAAAGCGCCAGCAGGACCAGGCGAAGCAGGCCCAGAAAGAGCAACAAAAACAGCAGAAGGACCAGGCCCATCAACAACAAGCCCGCCAGCAACAAGATCAGCAGCAGCAAGCCCGGCAGGACCAAGACCGAAGATCACACGATAACCACGACCATTATCAACAGGCGTCCCATCACGAACGAATCCCGGACGATAAATTTCGCTCTCATTTCGGTCGCGAGCACCATTTCCATGTGGGTCATCCGGTGATCGTGGACAACCAGCCACGCTTCCAGTACAGCGGATATTGGTTTGAATTCGCGGAGCCCTGGCCAGTGGACTGGTCTTACGACGACGATTGCTACATTGACTACGTGGATGACGGTTACTATCTCTTCGATCCCGTTCATCCCGGCATTCGCATCGCAGTAAATGTGATTTTCTAGGGGGTCAATTCACCGGATTGCCCTCCCCGAGGCGTGGTTCCAGGTGGCAAACCAATCCACTGGAACCACGCTGGCGTGGCGAGGCTGTGCAAAACTCTGCGTGAATTCATGCGTAGAAAAAAGCTATTGAGTGGTATTAGGAGTTGCGCTCTCGGGATCGTCGCCGACGACTTTAACGAACCGCGGGAAGGTCGCTGTTCCAGCATTCGACCATAATCAGCCATGCACCCAGCCGTCGCCATGTGTGCACATACTTACCCCGGTCGGCGAGTACGGTTCCATTGCTTTGCCGCCTCACTACGGAGTAGCGTCCAGTCTCAACCGCAATATCTCCTGAATGGGTTATCCGTTCGGTTTCAAAACGGAGATCCTCTAATCCTTCTTCACCGAGTTTGCGACTCGTCTGCTCAATGGCCTTGGTCCCTTCCGCCATTGGGCGATTCGGAACCATGGAGACGCCGTCGGGCGAAAATAGCGCCGCCACCTGATCATAATTTCCAGTGTTGAAAGCCATGCAAAGGTCCTGCGTCAAGCCGCGAATCATGGTTTCAACATCCTGGAAGCGATTAGGGACACTACTCGACCGGTACATCTGGATTCCTCCGCACTGATTGATAGGGCTGCTATAAGAACTTACTTTTCAGATGGCGTGAAAATCCTGTAGGTTGGAATGCATTCGAAGGAAAATGATCGTCGAAAAACTCACAAGCTTTCCGCCGTACTGGCAAATCTTCATCAACTTCAGAACGCGGCATCGCAAGGCTCGGTTGCAAAGCCGCAGAGGGTCAATTAAGCTAAATTTCCACGGAAACTCATCCATCCATTGCCGGGATGGCGGAACTGGCAGACGCAGCGGACTCAAAATCCGCCGACCTTCGGGTCATGGGGGTTCGACCCCCCCTCCCGGCACCAATCCTTGACCTTTTGTTTCAGCGATACAGTGCGGAGACCCAAACCCAGCCAGAATTTCGCTGCTTACTAAAGCCACTGAGCGCGTTCGTCACTCAACGCGTCTACTCATGAAAGTAATGATGATTTGCCACAGGAACGAAAGCTTATGGCGAGGGTTTTACAGCCGTTAGGAGGCTTACGCCTGACGCCGGAGAGGTGGCGAGCGGACTCCAACTGCCTGTCGAAGCATTGATAGCGAAACTAGCAATAGTATTGCTATATGCTGCATAAACGAACTGGCCAGAGGAATCGGTTGCAACGTAGTCGGTTGGTGAGTCCAGCGCGAAGGAAGAGCCATTGATTGGCGTCAAAGCTCCGCTGCTCGTGTCGACGCTGAAACCGAAGACAGTAGCTCCGCCAGATAATGCATACAACAACTTTCCCGAAGGAGTGACCAGGAGTGCATTAGGGGCATCACCGCTGGTTGTGCCACTAGAAAATGGTGAGCCGGTGATAGAAGTTAGCGCGCCGGTTGAGGCATTGATGCTCCACGCAGCAATTTGCTCAGTTTGTGGAAAACTGACGTAAAGGAATTTCCCAGATGGATCCGCTACGATGCTATACGCAGTGCCATTCACCGGCATTTGAAATGGTGATCCCGCAATGGCTGTGAGCGCCCCGCTTGAGGAATTTATAGCGAAGACTGAAATCGTATTGAGATTTGTGTTGTTGCTAATGGCAAAAAGGAAATTGTCCAAAGGATCTATCGCTGCTTCGCGGAGATCACTACCGTCCGTGAAAGGCGATCCAGCGACAGAACTTAAGACGCCAGTGTTCGGATCCACGACGAATGCTGAAACGCCAGCGGAAGTAGCGGTATAGAGAAACTTGCTAGTAGCGTCAATCGATAACGTGCAAGATCCTTGCGCAGGAAGCGGAGAACTGCCGGCAGCAGCCAAGGTTCCATTATTCGCATTGATAGAGAAAGTCTCGATCGAAGAGGAAGAGACCCCACAGGCAAACAGGAACTTGCCATTTGGGTCTGGCAGCATGTTAGCCAAGGGACCAGAAGCCACGAACGAGGAAGTCGCCTGCGACCCTGCCCCCAACGCGCCTGTCAAAGCATTGAGGGGAAATACTGTTATTCCATTCTGACTCGCAGCATATAGAAATTGCGACGTGGGAGTAGGAAGAGTCTGTTTCTCCGCGCCACTGCATCCGAAAAATACAGAAATACAGAGAATAGGAATGCAGATTCTAGCGGCAATCCAGGCGCCGTGTGCACTTATTTTGATCTTCACACCTCGCGATCCAGTAGTCTAACAACGGAGCATTGATGATGTAAACAGGCACTCAAAGCTCCAGTATGGCGGACTCAAAATCCGCCGACCTTCGGGTCATGGGGGTTCGCCCCCCCTCCCGGCACCAAATAAAATTTCATTATTGGTGGGTCATGGCTTCTGCAATTGACGGAATGGCCCAGTATCCGCCGGCTTCATCCCGGCAACTAGCGTGACAAGTCGCGCGCTCGGAGAGCTAATCCCTTAGCCACCGACGTAAACTCGGAGCCTCCGACCAGCTTGTTTCTTCCAAATCGCTGCTCGAAAATGCATCGAACCGCGGGAACGAACGAACTGCCTCCGGTAAGAAACACCCTATCAATTTTTGCCGCTGCAACGCCGCTGCTCTCGAGCATCTGGTCAACGCAGTTTGCGATTGTGTGAAGATCCTCGGAAATCCACTCCTCGAACTCCACGCGGGTGACTCTCTGCGAAATGTGAATCCCCGGGACCTGAAAAGAAAACACAGCGTCCGGCTGGTTCGAAAGTTCGTATTTTGCCTGCTGCACAGCGCTATGCAACTGGAACCCAAGGTCCTCCGTGACCAAAAGGAGAAACATTTCAAGTTTTTCCGGCTCAAGCGCACGAGCGCGGAGCGACCGTAACGCTTCCATATTCTCGTGGGATTTCAAAAACGACAGGTGATGCCAGCGCTCAAGCTTTGCGAAAGGCCAGTTCGGTACCGGACCGGTCTTGTCAATCAAACGCCATTCAGAGCCGCGTCCTAAAAGCGGAGCAACAAGGTGCCGCACCAATTTCGCGTCGAAATTGTCACCCGCGACGCCGACTCCAGCATTTGCCAGGATCCGCTCCTGGGCGTTCTTCTTTTTGCGCGCATCTGGGCCTACCCGAATGATCGTAAAGTCCGTCGTTCCGCCTCCGAAATCGCCGACCGGCAGCAGTTCGTCTTTCTTCAACCTGCTTTCGTAGGAATACGCCGCGGCCACCGGTTCAAGTTCAAAATGCACTTCGGTGATCCCGGCCATGCCCAGCGCCTGTGTAAGCCGTTCGATCGCATAGCGGTCGTCCGCTTCCGATGCCGCGCCCACAAATCGGACCGGGCGTCCTACGACCGCGGAAGTTCCAATCGGAACATCTGACTTACGCGCGGCCGTCGTCAGAGAGCGCAGAAGATAACCGACCAATTCTTCAAAACGGTAGCTCCGTCCGAAGAGGCTGGTTGATTTCAGGCTAGAGTTCGCCAGATAAGATTTGATGGACTGAATCAGGCGTCCGCCATCCTCCGCTGTAAGGTAGCGGTCAATGGCTTCAGGGCCGGCGTATGCGGCTAATTCGCGCCGCGTACCCTTTTGCGGAGCCGTAAAGAACAGGATGGATCGAAATGTTTCCAGTTCGCTTTGGCCGTACGAATAGCGCGCAGTGGTGACCTGCCCATCTTCATCAGCTAGGGCAACCGCGCTGTTTGTCGTGCCAAAATCGATTCCGATCATAGATTTCGTCATTCAGTGCATGGTTTCTTGCTGTCTGCGTAGGCAAGACAGCAGCTAGATCAGCGATTGTGAGAGTGTCCCGATGTCAACGAACACCCTTGAGCCAAGGACGGTTGCTTATCGGAGAGGGTCGTCAAGTAACGACTCCCGAGACTGGAACTCTCGTCAGGAGTCATCATCCGCCCTGGCAAGGACAGCGGTTAAGGGTGAACTCCTTCACCCGCTGACAAAGTCTAAATCATCCTCACGAATCCGAACAAGGAAGCGCGAGCACCACCAGGCGATTGCGTCCCGTGGCTGGAATGACCTCTGATGCGGACGAGGACGCATCGATCACAATGTCCAAAGTCCCATCTTCCGGATGGCCCATTAAAGTTCCAACCCCTTTAGGACGATAGATATGCAGAGAACCTGCGGCTGGGCGGGCGCCTATTGTTGCGTCTGTCCCGGGCCGCTGCGCCCCAGGACCATGAACGTGGCAACAATAAGAGCGATGGGCAGTACGCAAATCGCGACTGGATATGACCATCGCCTGGTCATTATTGCCATTTTGCTCGCTCTTCTGGTTTTCTGCGCGGCGGCGTTGGCTACCCTGCTCCTTAAGCAGCGTCTGTTCGTCCAGCGACTCGAGTTGGTAGTGCATGAACGGCGTTACCGGTTGTTGTTTGAAAGAAGTCCGGTGGGCGTCTTCCGCACGACCTTGTCCGGAAGGGTACTGGAAATCAACGAGGCCGGAGCGCGAATTTTTGGCTACGAATCGCGCATGGATTTTCGTTCGCAAAATGCGCAGCAGCTCTATTTCGATCTCAAGCAGCGCGACGAACTCATCGAAAGAATAAAGAGGGAGAAATTTATTACCAACGCGGAAACGCGTCTCCGCCGAAAAGACGGTACTCCCGTCTGGGTATTGCAGAACATTACGCTGGTGGAGTCCGCCGAAGATGACACTACGCTCGAAGGCACCCTGATTGACATCACCGCGCGTAAGCAAGCCGAAGCGGAACTGAAAGAAGCCAAGGAAATCTCCGAAGCTGCATCTCGCGCCAAGGGAGAGTTCATGGCCACCATCAGCCACGAAATCCGCACTCCCATGAATGGCATTCTAGGAATGACGGAACTGGTGCTCGACACCGAACTCACCGCCGAGCAGCGCGACAACCTCGGCCTGGTCAAGCTCTCTGCCGAGTCGTTGCTTGCCATCATCAACGACATCCTCGACTTCTCAAAAATCGAAGCTGGCCGCTTCGCCGTGGAATCTATTCCCTTCGATCTAAGGAAAAATCTGGGCGACACCATGAATGCCTTCGCGCTGCGAGCGAAGCAGAAAGAGCTAAACCTAGTTCATTTCGTTCCTTCAGAGCTTCCCGAAAAAGTGGTCGGCGATCCGGGTCGCATTCGCCAGGTGCTGGTAAATCTGGTGGGCAACGCGTTGAAGTTTACCGAGCGGGGAGAAATTTCCTTGCATGTGCAAAAAGAAAATGTGCAGAAAGAACAGGACAACGACGGATCCATCTGGCTGCACTTCACCATTCGTGACTCCGGCAGGGGCATCCCCGAAGAGATGCGGGAGAAAATCTTCGAGCCATTTACCCAGGAAGACGGTTCCATGAGCCGCAACTACGGAGGCACCGGGTTAGGGCTGACGATTTCCAAACGTCTTGCCGAAAAAATGGGAGGCACCATCTGGTTTGAAAGCCAAACCGGACAAGGAAGCACCTTCCACTTTACCGTGGAACTCAAGCTGGAGGCCGCCGCACTGCCTGCCGCCGAAAACGCAATTAGCGCGGCGGATGTAAGCGCCGCTTTCGCCGCGCAGAAACGCCAAGACCAACCTAGAGTTCTCCTGGTCGAAGACAATGCCGTAAATCGCACACTGGCTTTACGCCTTCTGGAAAGAAAAGGGTTTGCCGTCACGGTGGCCATGGACGGACAAGCCGCGCTCGAAGAGCTCGAAAAGGCGGATTTCGAAATCGTTTTGATGGACGTTCAAATGCCGCGCATGGACGGCCTGACCGCGACCGCCGCCATCCGCGCCCGCGAAAAAATTACCGGAGCGCATCTTCCCATTGTGGCTATGACGGCCCACGCCCTCAAAGGCGACCGCGAACGCTGCCTCGAAGCTGGCATGGATAGCTACCTTTCCAAACCGATTCGCACCGCCGAATTGTTCGCCACCATCGAAACGCTGATCGCAAACCCCACGGCCAGAACCGCATCGGCCGGGCAGTAAGGGAATAGTCAATTAAACTCAATCGTGCAGGATAACCGACACGGATCACACTCGTCCAAAGCCCAGTGCCGCAGGCACGGAACGTGAAAGCCCGGCACGGTAGTGCCGGGTACGGGATGACAACAAGCTTTTGAGTCCCGCAGGGAACGCCCCCAAACGCTTCCGCCGGATCAAACGAGTGCGTCCCTGAAGGGACTCGCCATATCTTTCCTTTCCATTTCCCATGCCGTGCCTGCGGCACTGCATTAGGTATTTGGTATGCGCATTACTCATCCTAAAGAGACCAGTTGCGAACTATAGGATCTTGCATTTTGATTAGCGGCCAAAAAACTTTATATTGGACGGGATGAATAAGTCCGCCTCTCTTGTTTGCGTCCTGGCGCTTTCCGGCATTTTGCTGGCTGCCGCTGTTCCCACCCTTGAACCTTTGCCGGCAGCCGTCTCCAACAATGCGATTGCCAGCATGAAGGTCCGCGGCGATCTCTACATCTTCTCGCTCATGGGCATTGGCGAAAAGCGAAGCTGGGATGCCGTCAGCAATGCCGGGTACATTTTCGACAATGACACCGGAGGCTGGACTCCGATTCATGGCGTGCCCGGAACCACGGGCCGAATTGCAGCCATGGCCGCGGCGGAAAATGGGCGCGTTTATTTAGCGGGTGGGGCTGTGGTTGACGCCCAAAGCGAAGTGACGCCCGTTCCCGACCTCAACATCTACGCGCAGGATGCTGAAGAGTGGTTGCGGGGTGCTGACCTGCCGGTGGGAGTCGCTAATGCCGTGATCGGCAGTTATCGCGAACGCTACATTTATGTGATTGGAGGACGCTCGCGCTCCGGCCCAATCAATGATGTTCAAATGTACGACTTGACCAACAATACCTGGCAAAGCGCCACTCCCACGCCCGGCGCGCCTGTCTTTGGACAGGCCGGAGCTATTCTGGATGACACCATTGTCGTTGTGGATGGGGCCACGTCAACTACCGGGGATATTTCCAACGCTTGCTGGATCGGGAAAATTGATCGTAAGAATCCGCTGAAAATTTCCTGGAGCAAGTTGCCGCCCCATCCCGGCCAGCCCGGATTCAATATCGCGGCAGGTGCCTGGCAGCGTGACAACAAGATTTACTTTTTGGGTGGCACTTCTGTTGTTACCAACTACAAAGGAGAAGGCACGGATGGAAAAATTCCGCAACCTTCGCCCATGAGCTTTGCTTTGAACTTGAAATCGAAAGCCTGGGAAGTGGCCAATCCGAACGTACCCCATGTCACCATGGACAATCACGTTTTAATTCCCACGGAGCAAGGTTTGGTGCTGATTGGCGGCACCGAGGCGGATGGAAAAGTCACCAGGAGCATGCGGATTATTCCCAGAGGAAAGTCAGCGCATTAAAAATTAGTCCCCCAAAAATGGACCGGAACAGTTGGGCCTGGAAATGTGGCGGAAATAAAACAGACCGGAGAATGATCTCCGGCCTGCTTTTTTCTTTAGCGGTGTCCACCACCTGAATGACCTCCACCGCCCCCTCCGCTATGTGATCCGCCTCCACCACCACCGCCGTGATACCCACCACCTCCGCCTCCTCCGTGGTAACCGCCACCGCCACCACCGCCACTGCTTCCGTGATATCCACCGCTATAGCTGCCGCCACCGCCGGAGCGAGTTGGCTCCGAGCGCTGCGTGACCACCGGCTGCCGCATATTCAATGGAGGCCGTGAATAACCACTCGATCCGCCGGAGTATCCGGACCTCCCGGAGTATGCGCCCTCGGACCGCGGATAACTTCCGCCATAGGAGCGGTCGCCGTAAGAGCGGTTGTTATAGGAACCGTACGAGCGGTTGTCCAACGAACGCCCCGAAGACTGCGGCGTGTTGGAGGAATGTGATTGCGGAGTGAATCGCTGCCACCCTCCGCGATCGGAGTTCTGCGGAGCGCTGCTGTTCGCGGGACGAGGAACGTTATTATTCCTGATCGCACCACCATTTTCCGCGCCCTGCGGCCGGTTGAAGGAAGCATTCGCGCCACCGGAAACATTGGCTCCGGTGGAGCGGTTCGCACCATTTGCAGAGTTAGATCCAAACGACCGCCAACTCGGATTTGCCGCCGCGCCACGAGTGTTTTCTGCGCCGCGGTTCGCCTGCACCGCCGTATTCGGACGGGCAATATTGTTGTTCGCGCCTCCGAATGTGGAACGGTTTCCAACATTCGAATTGGAGTTGCCGGGTCGAGGAACATTGTTGTTACCCGTAAATCCGCGATTATTCAATCCATTATTGTTAAATCCACGTGCGCCGCTTTGCGTGCCCGTGGAGCGGCTGTCACGCTGAATGTTTTGCCGCACTTGCGCGGACTGCCGCGCAAACGATTCCGTGTGCGCGCTTGGTTGCCGTCCAAAGAAATGCTGCGCCGCGCCATTATGAATCGTTGAAGGATTCGCCGCGCGATTAGAGGCATGCAAGCTTTCACGCCCCGGCACCACCGGAACATTTCCGCCCATCATGCGCGCGTGTTCGAATTGACCTCGTCCAAGGGCTTGCGCCCGAACTCCTCCCGTGCCAAAGTGGCGCGAATCCACCACTGAAATGGAACGGCGGAAGCCTTCGTTGCGCTGCGCCAGCCGTAGGTTGGAGAAGCGCTCTCCTCCATGCAGCGGTCTGAATCCGCCAAAGCGATGGAAGTCGTTGAAGTGGTGGAAATCCACGAATGTGAAGCGTCCGCCGTATCCGCCCCACCATGGGAAGAATGGATCGCAGGGGCCAAGGGGAAGCCATCCCACCGAACCAAATCCAAACCCGAATCCAGCCCCTCCGCCGAACCCGAAGAAGGAGACGTAAGCAGGTGCCCAGATGGGACGATAGGGATACCCATAACCGTAGCCGACTCCCACCGGACCAGGCCACCACGCCCACGCGCCGCCGGACTGGAACCAGCGTCCATAGTGGTAAGGCGCCCATCCCCAAGGCTCGCTAGAAACCCACGTCCAACCCCAATAGGGTTCATACACCCAGCGTCCCGCGCGATAGGGCGTCCAGCCTACGCTGACGGAGGGATACCAAACCGGACCATAGTCCGGAATATTTCCCCAATGCCCGTAAGCGTCGAGATCTTCACTGCCTGTGTAGTAGCGGTCGGTATGGCTCCACGACTGCGCGCTTTGGATGGTGTGGTCGCGGTCATTGTTCCAGCGGTCCCATTCATCTTTGGGAGGCGCATCGGAAGTTTTATATTGCGCGTCAGTCGAAGTGCCGCGAATGATCGCATCCTGCCCTTGTTGTAGATGCGTGCTTCCTTGCGGAGTGAAAATATCTGCTTCGCCCTTGCGCACGATAATTTCGGTATCGCCGTCGGGGCGGACTTCAATGCGGAAGCTGCCATCGCGATTTGCCGGATGAATGGCAACGTTGGGTGTGTCAATTTCCGCGGAGGCTTCCGCGTCCTTGAAAACGTCATAGTTGACGATGCCCTGCGCGACCTGCACCTGGATTTGATTGCGCGTGAGCGTGGCCACCGTGGCCTGCGATTTATTGCTCAGGCGAAGAATATTGGCATAGTCCAGCTGGACTTCGGCGCGCGAATTGTCTCCCGTGGAAACTTTGTCACCGCTGACAACGGGAGCATTCAACACCGCCGAAGCCCAGTCGCTGGAATCGCCGCGCTGGGTGGAAACCGCGCCGTGAATCAGGCTGATGCGCGCCACGCCGGCTGCGCTGTCGGTTCCTTGCTGCTGCGGCCCATCCTGTTGCTGTTGTGGCGCAATGCCAGGTTGCGGAGCGTTCTGCTGCGGGTCATATTGCCCCGTGTCATTTTCCTGCGGTGCGTTCTGTTGTATTGAAGCATCCGCATCTGGCGAAGCATCCTGCGCCTGAACGCTCGCGGACGCAAACAGCGCGGAAGCCGATATCACAAGCGCCGCGATAAGTTTGCTTTTCATCACTGCACACCTCCGAAAAAGCACAAATGCGGATCAATAAATGCACGCTGCGTACCAAAGTGTACGAAACATCCAAGCCTTTCCTAACTCGTTTAGATGGATGGGAATGGCGCGCAGGATAAGAGCTTAAGCAGTTTTGTGAGACGCAGCTTTTCGGTGGATTTCAACCTAAGATGGTGGTTTTTAACCACTATTGAACTCTTAGCCTCGATTTCGCAGGATCATTCTGGAAAGCGAATGATCCTGCCTACTCAATGAGAAAACGAGCACGACGATTGAGTTTTCGGAAGCGTTACGTCCGAACAATTTATTTCGGTTGCGGAACGATGCGTATGTACGGCTTGGGCGACTTCCATCCATTGGGATAGAGTTTTTGGGCTTCTTCGTTGGAGACCGAACCGCCCAGGATTACATCGTCGCCGGGCTTCCAGTCCGCCGGAGTGGAGACGCGGTGTTTGGCGGTCAACTGGAGCGAGTCGAGGACGCGGAGAATTTCGGCGAAGTTGCGGCCGGTGCTCATAGGGTACGCAAGCTGGAGTTTGATTTTTTTGTCGGGGCCGACGATGAAGACGGTGCGCACGGTTGCGTTGTCATTGGCGGTGCGGCCTTCGGAGGTTTCTCCGCTGTCGGCGGGGAGCATGCCGTAGAGCTTGGCGACTTTGAGTTCCGGATCGCCGATCATGGGATAGTTCACCTTGTGGCCTTGGGTCTCTTCAATGTCCGCAGACCACTTAGTGTGGCTGCTGACGGGATCCACGCTGACGGCGAGGATCTTCGTATTGCGCTTGGCAAATTCAGGCTCGAGACCGGCCATGGCGCCGAGTTCGGTGGTGCAAACGGGAGTGAAATCCTTGGGATGGGAAAATAAAACGGCCCAGCCGTTGCCGATCCAGTCATGGAAATGGATAGTACCCTGCGTGCTTTCGGCAGTGAAATCAGGAGCGACATCGTTGATGCGGGGAGTGCGTATTTCCTGGGTGAGAGTGCTCATTCTGTTTCTCCATTCCATCCCTCAAGCGGGGATGATTTGAATTTGTTCGCGAAAGTCTGGGGCCGGTACGGCTGAACTGTACGGATGGACGTCGCAAAAAACGAAGCCACCCTGATTCACCGGGTGGGCCGTGAAAAAATCGCTTGCGCTACCCACACACCGGCCGTCAGGTGCGGCGACAACAACAGAGGGTCAGCGTGGAATTAGTGCGCATAGGTTGAGGATACGCGCCGTGAAAATCTCCGTCAAATGATGGATGGCGTTTTCTTGTTCCCGCTTTGCTCCGACACACGATGACGGAGTAGTTAATCCGCGCGTGAGGAAATGTTGTGGAACGAAATGCGGAAGAGAATTTATTTAATTGTTCCGTGATGCGATTGATCAAGAGAATCGCATGCGAGAGCACGTTCGCGAGTTTTGCAATGGCGCGAACTTCCCATTTACATTCCTGTCACTTTACACGAGCATACAACTCCCGTTACGATGCTTCTCGTCCTTATTACAAAGATTTGTTGTCGCAGTTCAGTTAGCTCTCCTGAAAAATGAAACCCAAAAGAACTATTCTTTGCGTGGATGACAATGAGCAGGCGCTTTCCATCCGTAAAGTAATGCTGGAAACCCGCGGCTATCGCGTCGTTACCAGCACCAGCGGAGAAGAGGCGCTGCGCCGATTTCAGGAGGGCGGTATTGATTTGCTACTGACGGACTTGATCATGCCGGGAATCGACGGCAGCAAACTAATTGAAGCAGTGAAAGCCATTTCGCCGCAGACGCCGGCGATTTTGTTGTCAGGTCGAATCAGGATCTGCGACCGCGAGACGCAGGCGGACGTTTTCCTGCCCAAGGGAATGTACGCGCCGGCGGAATTACTGGAGCGCGTTCGCGTGTTGCTGGTCCGCAAGCGCGGGCCCAAGCGCATGCAACCGCAGGCGGAACGAAGTGCAGCACGAAGCAGCGTTGCCTGAGCAATCGTCGAAACCCGCCGTTCGTCGAGCCTAATATCGCTAGTGTAATATCGTAAAGATGGCTGCTTTCATCGAGGCGCAGGACCTCCGCAAAACTTATCGTATTGGAAAGATCGACGTTCCTGCGCTGCGCGGGATATCCTTCAGCGCGCAAAAAGGCGAGTTTCTAAGCGTAGTGGGCCCTTCGGGCAGCGGGAAATCCACGTTGTTTTATCTGATTGGCGGGCTTACGCGGGCAACTTCGGGGCGCGTGGTTATTGATGGCGATGATTTTTCCAAGCTTTCAGATGCGGAGCGCACGCGGATGCGCAAGCGGAAGATCGGCTTCGTATTCCAGAAATTCAATCTGCTGCCAACGCTCGATGCGCGATCGAACATTTATGTCGCGCTCGATATTGCCGGCACGAATGGGAGTTTCGACAAGAAATATCTGGAGAAAATTCTGGAACTGCTTGGGCTGGCGAAGCGACTGAAGCATCGCCCGTCGGAAATGTCAGGCGGAGAGCAGCAGCGGGTTGCATTAGCGCGGGCATTAGTCAATAAGCCTTCCATCGTGCTGGCGGATGAGCCGACGGGAAATCTTGATTCGGAAAATTCCGAAATCGTGCTGAACATGCTGCGGCAGTCGAACCAGGAATTGGGGCAGACGGTGCTGATGATCACGCACAATCCGGCGGCGGCCAGCTATGGCGACCGCGTGATTCATATGCGCGATGGACAGATTGTAGACGCGGAAAAAGATCCGCAGTGGACGGGGCGTTGAAATAAGTTAGCGAACGGGCGGCTTTTACGCCGTGAAAACCGCTGTTATAATTGATTCCTCTTATAGTTAATTGCTCTGAGCGGGAGTAACTCAGTGGTAGAGTGCGACCTTGCCAAGGTCGAAGTCGCGGGTTCAAATCCCGTCTCCCGCTCCAAACTTTCTTCCCTTTCCTAGCTTCCTTAAGGCTGATCCCATTCTCAAGAATAGAGTGCTTATTTTGGCTCTAAAAATGGGCGCGTTCGAGCATTCCGAGAAATACCTAACCGGTCCGCGAGACTGACTCACCCCGGCTGTCATGGGGCCATTTGCCTCTGCCCGCATCCATCTCTAGAATAGATCATCCAACTCATATGATTCACTTCCCCGTTCCTGAAGCGCTCACATTTGACGACGTGTTACTGCTGCCCGCCCACTCGGGTGTGATTCCGGCATACGCGGATACGCAAACCCAGCTTACGCGCAACATCCGGTTGAATATCCCGGTAATCAGCGCCGCCATGGACACGGTGACGGAATCGCACATGGCGATTGCGCTGGCACAACAGGGCGGACTTGGGGTCATCCATCGAAATTTGAGCATTGACCAGCAGTCGGAAGAAGTGGACAAGGTAAAGCGCTCGGAGAGCGGCATGATTGTGGACCCGGTGACGATGTCGCCGGACGCGAAAGTTTCTGACGCGCTGGAAGTGATGCGCAAGTACAAGATTTCAGGCGTGCCGATCACCAAGAATGGAAAGCTGGTGGGGATTCTCACCAACCGCGATCTGCGCTTTGAATCGCGTTTCGATGTGCCCATCAGCAGCGTGATGACGAAGGAAAAGTTGATAACCGTGCCGGTGGGGACGACGCTGACGGAAGCGGAGAAAATCCTGCACGAGCATCGCGTGGAAAAGCTGCTGGTGGTAGACGACAAGTATGTTCTCAAGGGCCTGATCACGGTCAAAGACATTCAGAAAAAGTTGAAGTATCCGAATGCTGCGAAGGATTCCCATGGCCGGCTGCGGGTGGGCGCGGCGGTCGGCGCCACCGGTGATTTTCTGGAGCGCGCGCAGGAGATGGTGAAGAACAAGGTTGATCTGCTGGCGATTGACAGCGCGCACGGCCATCATGACCGAGTTCTGGAAGCAATCAAGGCCATCAAGGCCAAGCTGCCGGAAGTGGATTTGATCGCAGGCAATGTCGCTACGTTCGATGGCGCATGTGAATTAGCGCGCTGCGGTGCGGACGCCATCAAGGTTGGAATTGGTCCCGGTTCCATCTGCACCACGCGCATTGTGACGGGTGTAGGCGTTCCGCAGATGACCGCGATCGCGGAAGCGTATCGCGCGACGAAAGATGCGAATGTGCCGATCATCGCCGATGGCGGCATTAAGTTTTCCGGCGACGTCACCAAAGCGCTGGCGGCGGGCGCGAGCGCGGTGATGATTGGATCGCTGTTCGCGGGGACGGACGAAAGCCCCGGTGAATTGATTCTTTACCAGGGCCGTACATTTAAGTCATACCGCGGTATGGGATCCATTGGAGCCATGGCTTCGGGCTCCGGCGAGCGTTATTTCCAGAACCCTGACGACTCTTCCACGGTCATCTCCGGATCGGGAGAGGAGTCAAACCGCGTGGCGAAACTTGTTCCGGAAGGAATTGAGGGCCGCGTGCCCTATCGCGGATCAGTCTCCATGATCCTGAACCAGATGGTGGGCGGATTGAAGTCGGGCATGGGGTATTGCGGTTGCTCGACGATTCCTGATCTGCTGCAAAAAACGCGCTTCGTGCGCATCAGCACGGCGGGCCTGCGCGAGAGCCATGTGCACGACGTCGTGATTACCCGGGAAGCACCAAATTACGCGCGGGAGTAAACCGACAATTTGAATCGCCATGTTTCTTCCGCGGTGGCAAAAGAGCCACCTTCGCAGTCCCGTCGAAACCATGTCCTGAAAGTATGGATAGCGGCGGGCCTGTGGATTGGGATTATCGTATTCGAGTCCACAAATTATTTGTCATCTGACAATACCAGTCATTATCTTTATCCTCTTTTGCATTTTCTATTTGGAATCAGCGTGAAGACGTTTTCACCTTTCCACGCTTATCTGCGAAAGACCGGGCATTTTGTGGGATATTTTATTCTGAGCCTGCTGCTCTTTCGCGCCTGGCGGGCGACGTTGCCAAGCGCGCGCTACTGGACCACCCGATGGGCGGCGATTGCCTTCCTGATGTCGGCATTCGTGGCCAGCATGGATGAATGGCACCAGACATTCTTGCCCTCGCGCACCGGGACAATTCACGATGTACTGCTGGACAGTTCAGCGGCGTTTACGGCGCAGGTTGTTATTGCGCTGTTCCTGTGGTTCCGTTTCCGTCGAAAACCGGCGCAGACCGCAACGGTCTGATTCCCGACAAAAGCAATAACACCGCAGCAGTGAGCGCCAATGCCGCCGACAGGAAGAACGGCACGCGCGCTCCAAAATACTTCCATAGTTCTCCCGCAAGAATACTGGCCAGAAGGATCGCGCTGCTGGTAACGAACGCATAAATTCCCAGGGCGCGTCCGCGGATTTCCGCGGGCACGGAGGACACCACGAGCGACTTGAGCACCGGATTGGTAAGCGCATAGAACAAGCCATACGAGCCCATTGCCAGCCAGATAGCCAACTGCGAAGGGGCGAGTCCAAAGACGAAGTACACAGCGGAAAACACCACGTAGCCGGCGGCGGCAATAGCGCGGCGCGAAATCCTGTCACTAAGGATGCCTGCGGGCCAGGAGAAAAGCGTGTAAATCACATTGAATACCAGTCCCAGCAAAGGCGCGCGGGTGGCCGCAATGCCGATGTTTCCCGCGCGAAGGACCAGGAACATATCGCTGGAATTTCCCAACGAAAAAAGAGTGACAGCGCACACCAAAAAATAGAAGGCCGGAGGCAGAGAAAGAATGGAGTGTGCCGGTGCCGATTGTTTCGCGGTTCGCGCTTGCGCGAGCGCCGGCGGGAACTTTGTTGTTTCCCGAATGCCAAAAAACGCCGTCGCCACGCAGAACAATCCAGGAACCGCGGCCGCCAAAAAAACTGCGCGCAATCCATAATGAGGTAGAAGAGCGAGAGCCGCCAGCGGCCCGAGCACGGCGCCGGCGGAATCCATGGACTGAATCAGTCCATAGGCAGAGCCAAGCTTTTGCGTGGATTCAGCCACCATGACGTCGCGGGGAACGCTGCGAATCCCTTTGGAGAAGCGGTCGGCGAAGCGGATGGCAAGTACCTGCCCCCAGGATGTGACCAGCGCCAGCAGTGGCTTGATGGCGTTGGCGACGAAATAGCCGCCGACTACGATTGGTTTGCGGCGGGAGATGCGGTCGGTGAGGTATCCGGCGAAGAGTTGGACGAAGGAGGCGACGCTTTCGGCTATGCCTTCAATCACACCCAGTTGCGCCGGGCCGGCTCCGATGGAAACCAGGAATGCAGGCAATACCCAGTACGCCATTTCGCTGGCCACATCGTTGAAGAGCGACGTGAGGCCGAATGCGTAGACGTTCCGGCGGCTGGGATTCGCCGTTTCTGGCGCCTGCAGTTGCATGTGAAATTTGTATCATGGAGGGAAATTCGGCTGCTTCGTACTTGGTGGATTTGTGTAAGTTGACAAAATCCCACGAATTTTTACTTTGGCGCATAAAAACGTTCTTGCCAGACCTGGGTTACATTTATCGCGCAGTTAAGCGGTAAAAAAAATGGCTTGCGTCAGTTATGAGGACCTTCCATGCGAACAGATAAAACGGCGGTTATTTCGCTTATTGCAGCGCTCTTTTTATTAGTCACGCCAGTTGTGTTCGGACAAAATGTGAAGCTGCCGCCCGATGCGCCGGTACCCGCGGAGATTGCCACGGCGAAAAAAGTATTCATCTCCAATGCCGCGGGCGAGAGCAGCACGTATCCTAATACCATGCTCAACGGAGGGGCGGACCGTTGTTACAACCAGTTTTATGCGGGGATGAAGGATTGGGGACGCTATGAACTTGTACCTGCTCCAGGAGACGCGGATTTGATCTTTGAAATAAGCTCTTGTGTTCCCAATTTTCAAGTGGTGATCACGGACCGCGAGACCCATGTGGTGCTCTGGGTATCTTCAGAACCTATTCAGAGCGCCGCGATGGCCGCTAACCGCGAAAAAAACTTTGATCTGGCTATGACCAGCATCATGGAGGACATGAAAGGGCTGGTTGCACGCGCAACTCCCATAGGAACCAGCGGCGGACACTAATGAAGAACTTCTGTTTGAGGCTTAGTACAGCGGAGCGTATTTGATGACAGTCCACTCGCCAGCCTGATTTTCAAGCGTCAGGGTAAAAAGGCCGGTGGAGGAATCACTTTCTCCGGGGGCGCTCAGGCGTTTGGCGCGATACTCCAGGTAGCGCCGCGGCGGATCGTCGGTCCAGTTGGCCAGCTTCCAGGCGATCAGCGGATGCTGGGCCTCAGAGCCGCAGACGAAGGCCTCGTATTTTTTGCGGTAGTCTTTTTTCCAGGCGGCCAGTTGCTCGTCACACTTGCCATCGCGCAGGCCGCGGATGAATTCGGTGGCGGAGCGCTCCGAAGAACGGTCACGCAAAGGATTGAGTGAGATAGAGTTGGGGACCCCGGAGAGCGGATCGCTTTCCGCCGAGCGGGAAAGTACAGGGGGCTGGCTGTTCAGCCAGCTCAAATATCCAAAGAAAACAAACAGGAGCAGAAAGCCCGCGCCCGCGGCAATATAGATTTGTGTGCGGGAAAACCCCATGCTGGCGAGTCTAGTTGGGCATTGCCAAGCCAACAAGATTACCCCGGTCAGTTGCCAAGGGACATGTACGAGTGCGGCAAAAACAAAACGGCACGGCTGGCGCCGTGCCGTTAACATTTAAAAGCCAAGCCTTTATTTCTCGGCTTCGCTCTCGCCTTCTTTATTCTGCTGCGCTTCCGCTTCGTCCATGGCTTTCTTGGCTTCGGCGGCGCGCTTGGAGCGGATTTCGGCGCGTTTCTCGCGCTTTTCTTCCTGCATTTTTTCGCTGCCCAGAAGCTCGATGAAGGCGGTTTCGGTGCCGTCGCCCTTGCGCCATCCGGTGCGGACGATGCGCACGTAGCCACCGTTGCGGTCGCCGAAACGCGGTCCGATGGTGTCGAACAGCTTGGTGAGCGCTTCGCGTCCTTTAATGAACGAGGACGCCTGGCGGCGGGCGGCGAGGTCGCCACGCTTGCCGAGCGTGATCATCTTCTCGACCGTGGGACGAAGCGCCTTGGCCTTGGTCACGGTGGTTTCGACCCGCTCTTCCATAATCAGAGAGGTGGTCATGTTCCGCAGCAACGAGCGGCGGTGGGCGGTGGTACGTCCTAGTTTGTATCCAGCTACTTTGTGACGCATGGAAATTATCCTTAGTCAGTTCTCAGTTGCCTGTTATCGGTTGTCAGTTATTTTGCGGCCAGTGATTGGTTTTGCTAACCACCGGCCGCTTGATCACTGGCAACTAGAAGTTATCGTCCGGCCCGTAGGCTGACGCCGGCAGAATCTGGTTGGAGGTCGGTCCGGGCACGGCATTGCCGTGCTCGTCAATCTTCATACCCAGGCTCAGCCCCATCGAAGAAAGAATTTCTTTGATTTCGTTCAGCGACTTGCGGCCGAAATTTTTGGTCTTGAGCATTTCGGCTTCGGTCTTCTGGACGAGCTCTCCGATGGTTTGAATGTTCGCGTTCTTCAGGCAGTTGTAGCTGCGCACGGAAAGTTCAAGCTCTTCGACGGAACGGTTGAGGTTCTCGTTCTTGATTTCGGGCTTGCGCTCTTCCGACGACGAGGAGGTTTCGATATCTTCCTCGAAGTTGATGAAGATGTTCATGTGGTCTTTGAGCAGCTTCGCGGCAAGACCGATCGAGTCAGCGGGAAGAATGGAGCCGTTGGTCCAGACTTCGATGGTCAACTTGTCGTAGTCGGTGATCTGACCGAGACGGGCTGCTTCGACCGTGTAATTCACCTTGCGAACCGGCGAATGGACCGAGTCAATAGGAATGAAGCCGATGCCGAGGTCTTCGTCGAAGTTCTTATCGGCGGAGACGTATCCACGACCGCGCTTTAAACGCATTTCCATGTCCAGCTTGCCACCTTCGCTGACGGTGGCGATGTAAACGTCCTTGTCGAGGATTTCGACGTCGCCGTCGGCTTCGATCATGCCGCTGGTGACAACTCCGGGCTGATCGGCGCGCAGGTAGATGGCCTTGGGCGCATCACCGCTCAACTTGAACGGGACCTGCTTCATGTTCAGGATGATGTCGGTAGCATCTTCAACCACGCCGGGAATTGATTGGAACTCGTGCAGCACGCCTTCGATCTTAACCGCGGTAACAGCCGCGCCTTCGATGGATGAAAGCAGCACGCGGCGAAGTGCGTTGCCCACGGTGGTGCCGAAGCCGCGTTCAAAAGGCTGGGCCCAGAAGATGCCGTACTTGTCGGTTAAAGAGGAAGTATCAACTGCAAGACGTTTCGGTTTTTGAAAACCTCTCCAAAGCATTTGTTTCTCCTTCGGCCGTTTGGCTCAGGATTCACTTCTGGAACCGGTCCGGGGTTCCAGTCAAATGTGAATCACAGGCTGTTCTGGCACGAAAATGGACCTAAAAACCGTCGTTGGTCTTTCGTCGTTGGCCCTTGGCAGTTGCGATTTTGCCAACGACCAAAGACCAACAGCCAACGACAAAATTACTTGCTATACAGTTCTACGATCAGCTGTTCGTTGACCGGCAATTGAATGTCTTCGCGTTTTGGCAATGCCAGCACGCGGCCTTTAAAATTGTCCCGGTCAATTTCCAGCCAGTTCGGCGCGTTCTGATGGCTGGCGAATTCCTTGGATGATTCGAGAATCGGCAGATTGCGGCTGCCGTCGCGAATGGCAATCTCTTCACCGACGCTGACCTGATAAGAAGGAATGTTGACCTTCTTGCCGTTCACCTGGATGTGTCCGTGGCGCACCAACTGGCGCGATTGGCGGCGCGAGATGCCGAAGCCGAGGCGATGCACCACGCTGTCGAGGCGGCGCTCCAACTGTTGCAACAGAATTTCACCGGTGACGCCCTTGGAACGCGCAGCTTTTTCGAAGTAGCTGCGGAACTGGCCTTCCTGGGTGAAGTACATGCGCTTGGCTTTCTGCTTTTCGCGCAGTTGCAGGCCGTAGCCCACGATTTTGGTTTTGCGGTCCTTGCCATGCTGGCCAGGAGCAAAGTTGCGTTTCTCAATAGGACATTTATCGCTGAAGCATTTGGTGCCTTTGAGGAACAGCTTCATGCCCTCGCGGCGGCATAAACGGCAGACGGGATCGGTATAACGGGCCAAGTTTCTTCTCCTTAGTAGATGTCCAGTTTACGGGTTTGGCTTCACCCTTCGTCCTGGGCAAAAATCAGTGTTTCGGTCTTTGGTCTTTGGTCGTTGGCTCTTGGTCGTTGGCCAATAGCGAACGACCAATGACCAACGACGGTTTTCTTACACTCTACGGCGCTTCGGCGGACGGCAACCGTTGTGCGGAATCGGGGTCGAATCACGGATCGAGCGGACTTCAATTCCCGCGGCGGCCAATGCACGGATGGCCGATTCACGCCCGGAGCCCGGACCGCTGACCCTGACTTCGACGGTGCGCACGCCGTGATCACGCGCCAGGTTAGCGGCGTTGGTCGCGGCCTGCTGCGCGGCGAATGGCGTGCCTTTGCGCGATCCACGGAAACCCAGAGAGCCGGAGCTCTTCCAGGAGAGCACATTCCCAGCGGGATCGGCGATGGTGACAATCGTGTTGTTGAATGAGGCCTGAATGTGGACGATCCCGAATGGAACGTGTTTGCGTTCCTTCTTCTTGAAGGTCTTTTTCTTGCCTTTTTTCTCCGGTGCGGCCGCGCCGCCCGGTGCTGCTACTGGTTTTGCCATAAAAACTCTGTCCTTGGCCGTTGGTCTTTGGTCGTTGGCTAACTACCCATGACCGATGACCAACAACTGATTCTATGTTTTCGACGCGGCCTTCTTCTTATTGGTCACTGTCCCCTTGCGCGGACCCTTGCGGGTGCGGGCATTGGTGTGCGTGCGCTGTCCGCGAACCGGCAGGCCCTTGCGATGGCGCAGGCCGCGGTAG
>JANWKU010000161.1 GCA_025451215.1 Terriglobales bacterium | reverse complement strand
TGGTATTAGCGAGCCTTGCATGGCGGGATATTTCAGGAAATTTCTCACAAACAAGAGGATTCTCGATATGACACCTTTATGAGATTTCTTTGGCTGTAGCCTTTGCATGGTATGAATCCTTTGCTGAGGTACTAACTATTCAGTTCCAGAGCCCCGGGAGTCTTGCGCATCCGCCATTCTAAGCAGCGCCAATTCAACGGTTGAAAGGTACTTACGTCACGTTTTGCAATAAATTTATCACGGCGGGCGATTCTGGGCACCTTCACCACCAGGTTATTAACGGCGGCATTTTGAACTTGGCCGGCTTGAAAGATGATGTTAAGCGCGTAAACTCTCCTGGCTTGTTGAGAGCACACCACGGGGAGTTTGGAATATTCCGATATAAGCTTTGCACTTCCCTGCTGATTGCCAGTCTAATCCCGGCAACGCATCAAACTGCAATACCATCCTAAGCGGTATTCGGTGGGTATTCCTAATGACATCAATTCAATCCTGAGGGGAATTATGGGAAGCTTGAGTTTGCTTCAGTCGCTACACGAAAATCTGTCCGGACGGGCGCAGGTGAAGAGTGTGTTCGGCGAGCCGATAATTGCCGCTGACAAAACGGTTATTCCCGTTGCGCGCGTGGCCTATGGATTTGGGGCGGGCGCGGGCACTGGAGGTGTTGGGGATAAGAGCGCCAAGGGGGAAGGCGGCGGTGGTGGAGGCGGCATGCGGGCGACGCCTTTCGGCATCTTCGTCGTCGGCCCCCAAGAGAGCCGGTTCGTGCCTGTACACAATCAGAAAAAGATAGTTGGAATGCTGCTGGTGGGCGCGTTCCTGGGAATGATTTTCTCGCGGCGCAGGCGCTAAGGGATCGCCTTCTTAATCAAAGTCGCTCAAAATATCAACGCTGCTCAAAATAGAGTCAACTGGGTTTCTGATGTGACCGGTATCCGGATATCGCGTCCACGCCGCGTCCCCTCCAATCCATACTTCTTCCTGAGTTTCTCCATCAACTCCGAAATTCGTTTGCCGTAAGTCTTCGGCAAGAATGCAGTCTGGCCGTATCGTTCTCGATAGTTGGCGGCGAGATGGGGAAACTCCTTTTCGAGAAAGGGCATGAAAACCGCTGCGGAGCATGGCTTCAGATAAAGAGGATTGGCATTTATATGGATAGGCCCGATTTCCGCCACGGCGCGGACCAGCGCTTCCAGGTCACGCGGATTGTCGGTGATTCCCGGCAGTACGGGCGCGCAATTTACGCTGACTCTGATGCCTGCGTTATGTAATTGCCGCACCGCGTCGAGCCGTAGATCGGGACGCGGCGCTCTGGGCTCAAGAATGCGCGCCAGATCAATGTTCATGGTAGTGATGGTCAGGGTCACGCGAAACCGATTGTGCTCAGCCACCGCTTTCAGAAGATCGAGATCGCGGAGAATCAGGTTGGACTTGCTGATAATGCCCAGAGAGAAATTTTGCCGCTTGGCGAAGACCTCCAAAATTCCGCGCGTGATTTCATAGCGACGCTCCGCTGGCTGGTAGGGATCGGTGGCGCTGCCGATGACGATAGACTCTTCAAGCTTGACTTGCCGCAGCTCTTGACGCAGCAAATCCGCCGCATGCTGCTTTACATAAATCTGCTGCTCGAATGCAATGCCATCGCGCATTTCCATGAACTCATGCGTATACCGCGCATAACAGTATTTGCAGCCGAATTCGCAGCCACGGTAGGGATTGATCGTCCAGGAGAAGGGCATGCGCCCTTTGGTGGCACAGCGGTTCAGCAGCGAGCGGACGGGCAGAGTGAAATACTCAACGTTGTGCCCTTCGCGGATGGATTCACCTTCCGAGGCTAGCCGGGCGATACCAATGAGTCTGGGTTCGAGGTTGGGAAGAAGAGGCAAGGAAGTCATTGTGTATTCGCCTTTTATTCGCCAATATAAACCTAGAAATTAGGCGCGTCAAGACGAACTTGGGGTAATAAAAATAGCGCCGCGAAAGTTGCAATCTCCATAGTTGATGCGTTCTGAATTTTGGACTTAGCGGAACTTTAATTTGTTGTACGTTTCTTAGGCGTCTAGCAACGGGTTGGATTCCCCGCGCCGTGAAATTCTGCCGACGTTCAGAAATAAATAATTAGGTATGCAGATCAGGCAACCCTCCAGGTTCAGTGGACACTAAAGCGGTTGCAGAACCACTGCCTTGGGTGTCGTCATGAAATTGGCAATTTGTTTGTTATTGTTGTGCTCCCCGCTGTTTGCCCAATTCACCTATGCTCCCATCGACGTTCCCGACGCTATGGCGACGGAAGTGAGAGGACTGAATGTCCACGGCGAAGTTGCTGGGCTTTATCACACAACACTTTGTTCCGATGGCAATCTTCAAATTCCCGGGTGTCCCAGCAAGGGTTTTAAGTTTGTCAATGGCGCTTACATAAAACTCATGGTGCCTAAGAGCCTGAGCACCGCAATTACCGGCCTGAACGATAACGGAGACCTCATCGGCCTCTACACCATTATGAAAACTGGGTGCAGCCAGCCCGTGACTCACGGCTTCATCTGGTATCACCAAAATATAATTCGCACCATCGATGCCCCAGGGACTGGCAGCTGTTCCAGCTTCGAAACCGTTCCGATGGGAATAAATAATGCCGGAACAGTGGTCGGACGAGTTATTGGCTCAGGGACGAGCGGCAACTTTCCATCCGGCGGATTCGTGTGGGTTAACGGAAAATTCAGCCCTATGGATCCCCAATCGCCTGGGGCAGCAGGTCCCTGTTGCGGGTCTGTGAATGGAATCGCGAATAATGGATTCATTAGTGGAAGTGTTTTTCAGTCAGATTTCTTCATGGCGTGGTTCAAAGACGGCAAAGATGAAGACTTCTACAAGTCCAACCCAACTGGTGGCGACACCATCGGCACAGGAGTAAATTCGAACAGCGATGTTGTGGGATTCTCGTCCTTTTCCGGTGGCTATTTCGCGAAACACATTGAACTCAATGAGGGCACCAACGACGAAAATGAAGTAAGTCCGAGTTTTATAAAAGTGCTTTTTCCAGGCAGCCAAGTGACATATCCGTTCTCAGTCAACGACCTTCGATGGGTGGGAGGGACGTATGTTGAGGGCAGCGACACTCACGGTTTCATTGCAAAGCCCACATTCTGAAACGTTGCTGGAATGCAAGTTGAAATTCAGACGATCGTTTAAGACGCTTTAGTGAATTAAGTTATTAACAAACCGACTCAAACTCTCGTCGCTGATGAAACCTCGTTTCGGCAAAAACTTGCCGAAAGTCAAATCGCGTCAGGGTGACCTATAACAGCTTTCTCGACGTAAGTAACAATTTTGAAATTTCTCTTCTCAGCCTCGGCTTCATATGTGGGGTGCAACTTTCGCGGCTGCTATCTCCCGTCAAGCAGGAACGGAGATGTGCCGGGAAATGCTTGCCACAGGTTTACCTGCCTGCAACCGCGAATCCCCTTTTACCTGGGTTCTTGCGAATGAGTTGTCAACAAGATAGGCTTGTGGTTCGTTTAAGATGCTTTTCGTGGCAAGGAGAACTCTTGTGCAGATGAAACTGAGTACGCGGACCGTGGACGGAATTCTGGTGGTAGATTGCACTGGGCGCATCATTTTTGGAGAGGAGTCTGCCAGCCTTCGGGACACGCTGCGCGACCTGATTCCGCAAAACAAAAAGATCATCCTCAACCTCAGCGGCGTTAACTACATTGACAGCGGCGGCCTGGGAACTTTGGTGGCCCTTTATACGAGTGCTCGCAGCAGCGGAGGCTCTATTAAGCTTGCGAACCTTACGCAGCGCGTTGGCGATCTTTTGCAGGTGACGAAACTGCTCACGGTGTTTGATGTCTATGACAGCGAAGAACGCGCGCTCGAATCGTTCCGCACCGCGGCGTAAAAAGGCCAAGAGTGCAGCTGCAGTTGCGAAAGCCAATGATCCAGCTTTCGAGATGCGCGGGCGCATCCGCGCCGCAATCCTGAAGATTCCTCGCGGATATGTCTCAACCTATGGAGCAATAGGGCGCGCGGCTGGATATGCGCAGGCGGCCCGGCAGGTGGCTGGCGTGTTGCATCGCTCGGGGGGGCTGCCATGGCATCGCGTGCTGGGCGCTGGAGGAGCGATTAAGTTGCAAGGCGACTATGCGGTTGAACAGCGTTTGCGCTTAGAAGCTGAGGGCGTAAGTTTTCGCGGGCGGCGGGTGAATATGGCGCAGCACGAGTTCAAATTTCGCACGAAAGCTTGACCCACAAAACCTGCCTTGGGATCAGATCCCTCGCTGTCGGTACGTCTACTAGTTTTCCAGCGTAACCCTTTAACGTAAACTTCGATCAAGTATGAAACTGCTGGTCATAATTCAGCACAGATCCGAGTTTTGGGAGGCGCCCGCCTGGTTTGATCAAAAACTGCGGCGGGATTTTCCCGGATTGAAGATCGTGCGGTTCAGCACTCGCGATGGACGTGAAGAGGAACTCGATGATGCCGAGATCATTTTCACCTGGGTCTTAAAGCCCGAGCAGTTTCAGCGCGCTGCCAAACTGAAATGGATCCACTGTCCAGCCGCAGCCGTCAATCAGTTGATTTTTCCGGAACTGGTAAAGAGCGACGTAGTGCTCACCAATGGGCGCAAGGTGCACGGGCCGGCTGTCGCAGAGCATGTGCTGGCATTGATTTTCGCGATGGCAAAAAACCTGCCGTACGCGATGCGTCTGCAAGCAAAACACGTCTAGGGTCCTGAGCTGATGTGGACAGAGAGTGCTCGCCCCCGTGAAATTTCCGGAGCCACTCTCGGACTTGTCGGCGTGGGTAGCATTGGCAGCGAAGTGGCGAAGTCCGCTGCTGCTTTGGGCATGGATGTAATTGCAACGCGCGAAGACCCGCGCAAGCCGGTGCCGGAAGGCGTGCGAACGGTGTTCGCCACGAGCGAGCTTCTACAAATGCTAGCTGAATCGGATTACGTGGTCCTTACTGCTGCCGTCACTCCTGCTACCCAGAAGATGATTGATGAGAAATGCCTGGCTGCGATGAAGCCCAGCGCTTGCTTGATCAACGTGGGACGTGGGGCATTGCTGGATGAAGCTGCATTAACGAATGCGCTCCGAAGCAAAAATATTGCCGCGGCCGCGCTGGACGTCTTCGAAAAAGAGCCGCTGCCGCAGGATTCTCCGCTGTGGGACATGGAGAATGTTTTGATTACGCCGCACACCGCTGGACTTACGGACAAGTTATGGGAACGGCAATATGCATTCTTCTCCGAAAATTTAAAAAGATTTATGAACGGCCAGCCTCTGCTGGCCCTGGTGGACAAGCAAAAAGGCTATTAGTTTACGACGACTTTTTCTGGGGAACTTTCGCGCCTTTTTTGCGGGCTTCCGAAAGACCAATTGCAATCGCCTGCTTGCGGCTTTTCACTTTGCCTCCCTTGCCCCCTTTGCCGGAGCGGAGCGTCCCCTTCTTTTTCCGGTGCATGGCGCTTTTAACTCGCTTGCCCGCGGCTTTCCCATATTTTCGTTCCGATGATTTTTTGGATGAACTTTTGTTGGCAGCCATCATTTCCTCCTCTTCCGTTTCTTAGAGAGTAAAGCGCGGGACGGGGTTGCGTGCCGCCCGCGAGAGATGTTGCCCGGCAAAAACGCATCCATCATTTACAAATGGAAAGTCTTTAACGATAATGCAGTCCGATGATGAAAGGACAATTCGTGCGTAAACAAAAATTATTCGGTCGAATGGGATTAATTCTTGCAGTTTTTTTAGGGAGTGTTTGCATTTCTCAACCTGCATTTTCCCAGAACAATGCCAGCCTGCATTGGGTAGGAACGTGGGCGGCGAGTCCGGCTCTGGGAAATTCTCATGCACCCAAGGTTGCGAACCAGACTTTGCGCGAAATTATCCATACGACAATTGGCGGCACCAAAGTTCGCATTCGTATATCGAATCTTTTCGGTACGACCTCATTGACGATTGGCGCCGCGCATATCGCCGTGCGTGCTGCGGACAGCAGCATTGTGGCTGCGACTGATCACGCGCTCACATTCAGCAGCCAGCTTTCTATTGCGATTCCTCCAGGCGCTGTTGTATTAAGTGACGCGGTGGACATGGAAGTGCCCGAGCACACGGACCTGGCGGTCAGTATCTTTGTGCCTGGTGCGATGACGGAAATGACTGGCCATTGGTCGGCGCAGCAAACGTCCTACATCTCAGCTGCGGGGAATTTTGTGGCCGCGCCCACGATCACTAACCCTACTGAAGTTGGCTCCTGGATATTGCTCTCTGCAGTGGAAGTCTTCGCGCCCGAAGCCGACTATGCCATCGCCGCGCTGGGTGACTCGATCACCGACGGTGCCTGGTCCACGTCAAACGTGAATCATCGCTGGCCCGATTTTCTGGAAGCGCGTCTAGCGGCAGCCGGCAGACATATTGCTGTTCTTAATGAAGGCATTGGAGGAAACCGCATTCTCCATGACGGCTATGGAGAAGGCACGCCCTTCGGCCCCAGCGCGCTGGAGAGATTCGACCGCGATGTTCTCTCCGCTCCCGGGGTCAAGTATCTGATTGTGATGGAAGGGATCAATGACATTGGCCATGGTCAAGCGTCCGACGGCCCAGGCCATGAAGTGGTGAGCTCGGCGGAGATAATCGCCGGGCTGCAGCAGATTATTGAGCGTGCTCACGAAAAAGGTTTGACGGTCATTGGCTGCACGCTGACGCCCTTCGCAGTTGCAAAGATCCCGGGATATTACTCACCAGAAAAAGATGCGAAGCGACATGCCGTGAATGACTGGATTCGCAACAGCGGAAAATTTGATGCGGTCGTGGATTTTGATAAAGCCACGCAAGACCCCCAGAATCCCTCACAGTTCTTGCCCGCTTATGACAGCGGCGATCATCTTCATCCTGGCGATGCGGGATACAAGGCCATGGGGGCAGCGGTTGATTTGTCACTATTTAAATGAGCCATGCGTCTTCCCGAGCTTCCGGATTGTTTCAGTTGAACTTCGGATCGCTTGGCGAAAGCTTCTCGTGGTCCATGGCCAGGGTGTGAATAGTTTCCAGTAGGTTAGTAATCCCGTCGTCTTTGGAGATGACGGCATCAATTCCTAAAGTCTTTCCGTGTCTTGCGACGGCACTACCGTAAGACGTGAAAAGGATAATGCACGCCCCCGGCAACATTTGATGTAAAACCGGCGCGGCCTGTAATCCGTTTAGCACTGGCATGGACACATCCAGCACGATCACATCCGGATGCAGCTCACGGGCGCGTTCAATGGCTTCCTCGCCATTCGCCGCCTCTCCGCAGACCCGGACGTCGGT
>JANWKU010000160.1 GCA_025451215.1 Terriglobales bacterium | reverse complement strand
TTCTTGCTTGCGCGAGTTTGCCTTCCGCCGCGTAGCGCAGCGTTTCTCCAATATCGCCGAGCAGCATATTGGCGCGTTGCACTTGCGCCAATGGAACGTCGTAAGCAGCGGCGATGGCTTCTTCGACCAGGCTTTCCTTCAGGCCGATTCGCAAATCGCCGGTCATAATTTTGATGATGTACTTGGCTTCGAGCGGCGTGATCCGAGACAACAAATCACGGACCTCAATGGCCTTCGCCGCTGGCCCGCGAGTTTTAGCGACGGCGTGGAACTGTTGTTGGATTGACGTTAATGAAGTTCCGCCGGCAGGAACGTCCTGAACAGGATGGGCAGGGAGTACTTCTCCCGCCACCGCGCCCAGATCACCGTGGCGGCGGTAAGCAGCGCTTAATTCAGATTCGCTTTTTTCTGACAGCTCTTGAACGATCTTCCACAGCGACGATCCGCCTACCTGCAACGTGGTCTCTTCCCACATGGGAAAGGGCCGGCCTGAGAAAAATACCGCCGCTACGATCGCCTGTTCCAGCGGGACCGCCTTCAGGTAAGCGGCGAGCAGGGACTTTTTCTCCAGCTTTTTGGTGGTGCCGGAAATCTGCTCGCAAGTTTTGGCAAATTGTTGCATAGCAGTCGTGGGATGCGGAGAGTTTAGATGAAGGTAGCACCAAACCCGGATAGCGCTATTGCCTGTGTAGCGCCGGACCTTCGATCCGGGTACGCTGGGTCAAAGACCCGGCGCTACACAATCTAGCGCTAGACGCGCCCCACTTTCAACGCACCTGAAAATCAATGCTTGAGCCGAGAGCAATCTTGTCGCCGGCGGCTGGAGTTTGCACCACGATCACGCTGGCCGCATTTGGCCTGGGTGCCGCCGGAGTGGCCACCGCTCCGGCGCTTGCGGGCTGTCCTTCCAAGGTCACGGTCCCGACATGAAAACCCGCATCTTCTAAAGTCTGGGAAGCTGTCCCGACGGCCTGTCCGATGAAACTGGGCATTACGAAATTTTGCGGCTGCGCGGCTGCTGCAACCAGCAAACTGATTTTGGGCGCGGCAACGTCACTCGCATTCGGCGGCGGACTCTGCGAGAGCACCTGGTCGGCCGTTGTCCCCGGCATCTGCGCCTGGGCAATCGAGCCTAAATCCAAGCCGCGCCGCTGAATGTTCATCTCCGCCGCGCGCTCGCTCTGTTGCAGAACGTTGGGAATCGTCACTCGTTGCGGCCCCAGGCTCCGCGCGATGCTCACCTGCCATCCGCGTCTCACCTTCATTCCCGCGGGCGGCAGTTGAGAAAGGATTCGACCCTGCGGGATTTTCGGGCTGTAGTACTCGCGTTCAACATTGAGTTCGAGGCCGCTGGCATCCGCAAGTCTGCGGGCTTCGGCAGCGGTTTTTCCCACGAAATCCGGCACCGCCACTTCGCTCCCGTGGATGGCCAGCGTCATGGTGATGAGGGCGGAAGACATCGCCACCGCCAGAAGCACCAAGGCCATGAGCACGTAACGGATGAATGTTTTCATGCCAGAAACATTATAGTCAGGCGCAGACGATGCATAGCGCGATGCTTGCGCTCCTTTGTCCTGTAACCTATCCTTACACTGCCACTCTAAGTTTTAGACCTCATGCATCGAACCACGGCCAGAGCGATGTTTGTTGTTTTCCTGGTGAGCGTGCTTGCTCCCGTGGCGCTGGCGTTTTCGACTGTCCCGCTGGACGGTTCCTGCACAGGCAATATGCAATCGCATGCCTGCTGCATGCGCAAGATGCATTCCCATCCGGTGCAGACCGCGAAATTTGCGGCAGATTCGTCCTGCCATTCGCACTGCTGCTGTGTGCAGATGGCACCGGGGCAATTCGCGGAATTCGGCTCTCCAGTTCGGGTAAACGTCTCCCTTACGACGACTGTCTTACAACATAAGTCTCGTCCATCCGTAGCGGAACTCAACGTTCAGATCACGCACTCTGGACGCGCTCCTCCCGCGATCTTCCTCGCCTGACACAACTTCGAATTCGGGAGCGCGATCGCGATTAATCTCAGGCTCTGTTTGCCTCTGCACGAAGCGCCCGGATTCTATATGTGTACCCGCCCCCATAATTTTGTGGAGAGATCATGCGTATCCGGATTTTGTCGTCGCTTGTTTTTCTATCATTCATTTTCCTTACCGCCCTCACGGCCTTAGCTTCTATTTTCGGTTCGGTTCAGGGGCTTGTGCATGATCCTCAGCATCGCCCGATCAGCAGTGCGCAAATTGTGATCAAATCCAAAACTTCGGACTGGAGCAAGACCCTCACCAGCGACGATGAAGGTCACTTCTTAATTCCTTCCGTGCCACTCGGCGACTACACCATCACGGTTTCCGCGCCTGACTTCACAATCGAGCAACAGGACATCGAACTCACCTCGGGCACCGAACTTAGTCTTCACTTTGCCTTGAACATCGCGACGACAAAACAAACTGTAACTGTTTCGAGCCAGCAGGAAGTTGTTGCCACGGACTCCGCTACGCCCACGACTTTGATCAACCGCGAAGACATCCAGCGCACCCCCGGCGCTGACCGCACCAATAGCATGGCCATGATCACGAATTTCGTACCCGGCTCTTACGTTACCCACGACATGCTTCACATTCGCGGCGGGCACCAAACGACGTGGCTGGTGGATGGAGTTCCCATCCCGAACACCAACATCGCCGCCAACATCGGGCCGCAGTTCGATCCCAAGGACATTGATTATCTGGAAGTGGACCGCGGCAGTTATGGCGCGGAGTTTGGCGATCGCACGTATGGCGTCTTCAATGTTGTGCCGCGCACCGGATTCGAGCGCAATGACGAAGCCGCACTTGTTCTAAGCGCGGGAAATTACGGCCAGACCAATGACTCGCTCAGCTTCGGAAGCCACACCGAGCGTTTCGCTTACTATGCCAGCGTCAATGGAAACCGCAGCGATCTTGGTCTGCAACCGCCGGTGCCTGAGGTAGTTCATGACGCCGCGAACGGGGCGGGAGGATTTGGGACGCTCATTTTCAACGTCAACCCGATGAATCAACTTCGGCTCGTCAGTTCCGTGCGGCGTGATTATTACCAGGTCCCGTATGACCCCAATCCCAACGACATTCAGAATGCCGACATTCCGGAAAATGGGTTTGCGGCGCAGTATCCCAGCATTGGCCTACGCGACAGCGAACATGAACTCGATGGAGTTGTAAATTTTTCCTGGGTTCACACTTTCAGCCCGAAAGTCGTGATGACGCTTTCGCCGCTTTATCACTACAACAGCGGAGACTATAACAGCCTGGCTTCGGACACTCCCATCGCTACCACGGAAGATCGCGGATCAACCTACGGGGGCGGCCAAGCCAGCGTCGCAGCGACCTTTGCTAAAAATAATTTGCAGGCGGGCTTTTTTAGTTTTTACCAAAAAGACAATCAGACTTTTGGAGCCATTTTCAATGACGGCAGCGGCAATGCGCCCATCAACAGCATTGAACGTCCCAGGGGGAATCAGGAAACATTTTTCGTGGACGACAAATTCACACCGGTTTCGTGGCTCACGCTGATCGCCGGTATGCGGCCAACACGCTTTTCCGGCGGCGTTGACGAAAGCGCCATCAGCCCGCGCTTTGGCGCTACGGTCACGGTGCCGCGTCTGCACTGGACCTTCCGGGCATTTTATGGCCATTACTATCAGGCACCGCCGCTGCTTACAGTGAGTGGCCCGGCGCTCATTAATTTTGCGCAAGGGCAGGGTTTGGATTTCATTCCCCTGCACGGCGAGTTTGATGAGGAGCACCAGTTCGGTGTGACCATCCCCTTCCGCGGATGGGTACTTGACGCCGATACCTTCCGCACCAACGCCACCAATTTCTTCGACCACAACAATATTGGCGCGTCCAATATCTTCTTCCCACTTTCCATTGACCGGGCGGTGATTCGCGGATGGGAGCTGACGCTACGCTCGCCACGCATCGCCAATCGCGCGCAGATACACCTGACCTATTCCAACCAGATCGCGGAGGGCAACGGCACCATTACCGGCGGACTTACCGATTTCACCTTAGACCCGGAGTTTGAGCCGCTCGACCATGACCAGCGCAACACGCTGAACATTGGCGGAGACCTTTCGCTTCCCCGGCGCAGTTATGCATCAACTAATGTTTACTACGGCTCAGGATTCGTGAATGGATTTCCCGGGCAGCCTTATCCCGGAGATTATTTGCCCGGCCACACCTCATTCGATCTGGCCGTGGGCAAGGACTTCGGCGACAACTTCTCCGCATCGTTGAATGCATTGAACGTCGCGAACCGGCGGCTGGAACTCGATAACAGCGTCACCTTCGGCGGCTTTCACTGGAATGATCCGCGCGAACTTTACGTCGAACTTCGCTACCGCTTTCACTATGGGCACGGAACAAAATAGAATGGAGACCCTATGACCCACTCATCGCTTCGGCCCTATCAAGGCGCGATCTTACTCGTTTTGCTAACGGTGTTCTGCGGGGCCTGTAATCGCGGCGCTCCGCCAGCCGCCAATTCATCGTCGCCGTCTTCATCTTCTTCCATGAAAACGTCTTCCCCGCAAACAGCTTCGGCGATCAAGCATTATCCTTTTAAGGGGAAGATTGTTTCGGTAGACACAAAGTCCGGCAATGCTAACATTGACGGCGAAGATGTTCCGGGATTTATGGGTGCGATGACAATGGTTTACGATATCCACCCTGCGTCTGACTTACAAAAGATTCATCCAGGCGATTCGATCAGTGCCGAGCTGGTGGTAGATAATAGCGGGGATGTTGAGAAGTACTGGCTGGAGAATATAACTATCACTCGTCTCCCCAAAGCCTTAAAGAGGTATTAATGCGATACGTTCTCATCCTGCTTGCATTGGCTGGCATCGCCGTAGCTTCCCTCGCCTTGCGAGAGCATTACCGCACCGAGGGAGACTCCCCATGCAGCATCAATGCTCATTGGGATTGTGGCACCGTCAATAAAAGCCCTTTTGCCATGATCCATGGAATTCCGGTCGCGGATATCGGGATTGCCGGATATTTGCTTTTGGCTGTTCTGGCGTGGACGCGTTCTTATCGCGTCATGCTGGCCGGGACGATTTTTGGAGTCGCCTTTTCGCTTTACCTGGCACACATCGAGAAAGACATTCTGGGCGTGTGGTGCATCTACTGCGTCTGCTCACTGGGAATTATTTCGCTGATGACGCTGTTATCACTCATCGCATCATTCACCGATCGCAAGGACGCTCGTGCGGGTTAGTTTTCCGTTGTGTCGCGCGAAGCACTGTCCGCGCAGCTTATTGAACCCATTCCATTTGGATATACTGTCCTGCAAATGGCTGTGATCATCTCCATGCTTCGCGGCGTCAACGTGGGAGCGCACAACCGCATCAAGATGGATGTGCTTGGCGCGATTTGCGAATCGCTTGGTTTGCAGGACGTACAAACTTACGTGCAAAGCGGCAATGTTGTCTTCCGCACGAAAGAAAAAGATCTGGCCAAGCTCGCTAGCCGCATGGAAAGCGCAATCGAACAGAAAGCTGGATTTCGTCCAGACGTTATTCTTCGCACAACGTCTGAAATGCGGGCTGCCGCCGCCAAAAATCCCTTCGCGAAAAGGCATGGCATTGAACCCAGCAAGCTGCTGGTAAGCTTCCTCGCCGAGGAGCCCGAAGCGGCAGCGGCAAAAAAGTTAAAAGATATCAAAGCCGATCCTGAGGAGTTGTACCTTAACGGCCGCGAACTTTATATCTATTATCCGAATGGCATGGCGCGCCCAAACGTTGCGTGGATGTCGGTCATAAAATCGCTGAAGATAACCGGCACCGGAAGAAATTGGAACAGCGTGCTCAAATTGCTGGAGATGGCTGAGAAGCTTGAAACTTGCGTATAAGTGCAGTGGAGAGAAATCATCCCTAAAACACTAAAGGCGGCCCCTTGAGGCCGCCCTTACCGAGTTTTGTGTGGAAGTGGTTAGGCAGACTTGACGTTCTCTGCTTGCCAGCCTTTGGGGCCCTTCACAACGTCAAACTGCACTTGCTGACCTTCTTGAAGGCTGCGGAATCCGTTCGCCTGGATAGCTGAGAAATGCACGAATACATCCTCGCCATTCTGGCGGCTGATAAAACCATAGCCCTTAGCATCGTTAAACCACTTCACTGTTCCTGTTTCCATGTGTTACTTATTTCCTTTGATTGATATCGCGCTGAAACTCGGCAGGGCTTCTGCAGGCAGGTCACGCTGGGTTGAGCGAGGATTACTGCTGTGGTGCAAAATACCGCAAAGTCAAACGCAGCATTATTCTATCCTGAAATTCCAGAAAATAGCCATAAATATTACTCAAGCATCCCCTAAAGTCCTTTAAAACAATCAATTACAGGTCATCCAGGAGATGTAGAAACAAGTCTTGAAGCGCTATGCAGATACGCCTTAAGAATGTCTGAATGTCCAAAGCGGAAAGACCTCTTCAAGCTTCCAGCGAAACTTATTCGTCAAGAATCAGATGAGTAATAGTGGAATAAAACCTCCTTCCACGGCCAGATTCCTTCACTTTAAGAGGACAGCGCCGGTAAAAATGGCCTTCCTGGAACACAAGGCTTGCCGCAACCTGACAAGACACTGTAAGGCCGCTTTTGCGTTCGCTGCGGAACCGACATCGATCCTGGCCATCACGTACATTCTTCGTTCCGCGGCACATTTCTTCTAATCCAGGTGCATGAACGTTTCTAACCACAGTTGGAGAGATTTATATCGCGCGGCTTTGCTGGAAGTAGACCGGGCCAAGTTGCCAAATGCGGTGGAAGAGGCGACAGAAGCCATCCAGAGGAAACTTCATGAGTCCGGCGAGGGCGGGATCAGCGATGTCGAACCGCAAGCGTTGCGTGACGCGCTGCAAAATCTTCGCGTCCTGCGGCGGGAATGCTCCTAAGTTAGCGACCCGCCGAGGAATTCAATTGCGACTGCTGCTCCGCGACGCGCGGATAAGCAGTACGCTTTTTACGGCGCAGATCATTCAACAGCTTCGATTTCGTGAACCACAAGCCGGCGACAACCGCCGCGGCCCAGGTGAGCGTAACCAACCCAATAGATTCCACATCGGCCACGCGGCTACCGGAAATCGGGATGAACTTACCAATGTAGTACCCCAATAATGTGGCAATCGTGGCAGTAAGCAGAACTTTCCCCAGCTCTTTCCAATCCAATTCGTTGCCCGGCACAAGTTTGCGGCGATGTAGCAGGAAAGCTGTGACCAGAGTATTTGTGGCAATCCCGATATCCGAGGCAATGGCCAATCCAGCGGTGCCATATAGCCGGTTTAGTGCGGCATACACCGGCAACGACGCCAACAAGATAAGCGTGCTTGCGATCATGGGAGTCAACGTGTCGCCAGCAGCATAAAATGCGCGCGCATAGAGCGCCTGGGCCGCCCAAAATATCAGCGAAAGCGAAAACCAAAACAGGTAGGCCGCGGTGTCGCGCGTGTCGGAAAAATGAAAGAGACCGTGCCGGTACAAAATATCCACCAATGGAAGCGACGTCACCATCAACAGGCTGGTCACCAGCAGCGAACAGGCGACAATACGGTAGATCGAACCGTTTACGGTATCCGAGAACTCCTGCATCTTTTTCTCGCTAAACAACCGGGCGAAGAATGGGAGCGAGGCCTGGCCAGTAGCCTGACCGAGGATGGCGATCGGCACATTGAAGAGCCGCTTGGCGAAATTCAGGTGTGAGATGGCGCCTTTGCTGTCGGCGGCAAAGCGGCGCAGGATCCAGTCGTCAGCGGTGACCAGTGAGACTCCCACCATCAGCGGGATGGACAGCCGGATCCATTCGCGAAAGCCAGGATTGCTGAGGCGGAATGAAAAGCGATAACCGATGCCGATGCGTCCCGAACCAATGGCGTTGATGAGAAACGGTCCTGCAAAACTGCCCACCAGCGCGCCATAGGCTAGCGAGGCAATGCCAAAGCGGCGAGAGAAGAACAAACCGCCAAGGATGATGAACACGTTGTAGAGCAGCGGCCCGAACGCCGGGAACAAAAACAGTTTTCGGGAAACGAGGACCGCCGAGACTACTCCGCCAACATAAAAGAACAATTGGGCCGGAAGCACGATGCGGGTGAGATGGATGCAAAGGTCCATCTCAGCTAAGCCTTTGAACCACCAGCGGCAGAAAGGGCCTGACAGAATTTCAGCAATCAGAATGCCTACGACCAGGATGGTGGTCATCACGGTAATGATTACGGAAAAAGTTTCGTTCGCCTCATCTTCCTTTTTTTCGGTCAGGTAGCGCGTATAGATAGCGATGAAGGTAATGGAGGCCGCTCCGCCGGCGATCAGGTAGTTCAGGAAATCAGGAAGAGTGAAGCCAGCGTAATAAGCATCGGTGATGGATCCGGCGCCGAAGGCCCAGGCGATGTATTGCTCGCGCACGAATCCCAGGAGGCGCGACATCAATACCGCGGTCATCAAAAGCACCGTTGCCGAAAAGGCATTGTGCTCGTGGCCAGGACGGAGCAGGCGCAGATATTTGCCGAAACCGGTGCGCTGCGGGCTGGGCGTGGGAACGGAGTCCGTCATTCTTCGCGATTCTACATGGAATAGTCGGAGGGACTGGTGTGAGGGATGGTTCGGAGGAATACAACATTTGTCATGCTGAGCGAGCAAGCATCTCGCTCGCGAGATGCGGAGAGCCGAAGCATCCCTGCAATTATTTCAATTTCGCCAACGCCCGAAACGTATTCCTATATTTGTCCATGAACTCGCGGCCTTTACGCAATTGACTTTCGACTTCCGCCCTCAGACATTATTGGGTGACAATATAAAATTTCTACAGCAGCATGTATTTTTCCATAATTGGTTCTCCCAAAGCAGCATTTTTTTCGGTGAGAGAAAAACCAGATATTTAAAAGCACTACATTCGATTCTGATCATATCGGGCACGTAAGGGGTATTCACGTATAAATGCATCGAATCGTTCTTCGTCCGCAAGAGAGAGGTCGCTATTGTCAACTAGAGTATCCCAACACGTGCCACCGTCTCCGGCTCGACATCTGTGCCATTCGGTTATCTTGACGGGACAGCCAAGCAATCGCACTAATTCTCGAATTCTCTTGCTTGAGCTATTTTCGCTATTGCTGCGGTTTTTTATTTGGAGTAATAGGCGTTCACTAGATTGTCTGGCAGGTCTGAAGAAATCAACTCCGGTCAACAGATTTCCGCAACACCAAATCCACTTTCTCGGTTCCAGAACCTCAGCCAAATATGCCTCGAGAAGGTCGCCAATCTTATTTTCAGCGGCCATAGACTTACGGTGATGTTCACTAAATGCTTTTAAATCTCTCGACGGAATATTTCCAAACGCCTTAAGAACGGCGTCAACAGCCGGATCTGGTACTGTTCGAACTTCATTTAGAGAAATGCGTGCTTTTCTTTTTTTGAAATATAGGCGAAGTAAACCTCCCAAATACTTACGGATTGCCTCCTCATCTTCGGCGGTAGCTAATTCGACGCCCGATCTTTTGCTCGCAACAGCTGGGTAGTCATACATGAAATCAGAACCGCTTCTAAATGCCCAGTCTGTTGTCCGACCTCGATAGCCTCTTCAGCGGCAACCTTAAAGAAACGCGATCGAGTAATGGGAAGAGGCATAAAAGATCTCGATTCGAATAACTGTCAAGAACTTAATGAACTTTGGTTTACAGCAGTCCTTAATTTTGCAACTACTCGATCCAAGCCTTTGGAATCGCGCAGATCATGCTCCCAAAAACGCATTACCCTAATACCCTGACGCAACAAACGGGATCGTGTACGTCTATCGCGAAGACGATTTCGTGAGATCTTTGTCTGCCAGAATGATCTTCTTATGCGAGGAATATGCCCGCATTTTGGACAGCCGTGCCAGAAACATCCATCCACAAATACCGCCAGTAGCCAATGAGGGAAATAAAAATCAGGCGATCCCGGGATGTCCTTTCTATGCAATTTCCAACCGGCAATGCCCTCTCTAACCAGCGCCAATCTTAAGGTACGTTCCGTAGTGATATTGCTTTTACCTTTGATGGACGACATAATGCGAGAGCGGGATAAGCTCACGCCTATGAACTTCCCGTGCTTAAGCTTGGATTTGAGGATAGCTTCCATTGGTAACTAAGAAACAAAAGCTCAACAGCGTGGCCCGAAAAGGAACCAAATCCGAGAGAAAGTTTATATCATTTTTCTCCGGAGCGCTTGGTTTGGACTTGGGCCTTCACGGAGGCGGGCTTGATTCCATTGCTGTGAATGAGTTCGATACAGTCGCTTGCAGAACTATTAAAACAAATGCTCATCGTGTGTTTGGCAGTCAACAGCCATACCTCTATGAGACTGATATCAGAAGTCTTGACTCGAAAAAATTGTCTAACGATTTGGCCATTAAGCCCGCTCAACTGTTCGCAATAGTTGGCGGCCCTCCGTGCCAGGCGTTTTCCACCGCAGGCCGCCGCCTCGGCCTGAACGATGAACGAGGCAATGTTTTTTTACATTTTATCGACATTATTCTTGCGCTCCAACCCAAGTACGCGATCTTTGAAAATGTGCGCGGCTTGCTTTCTGCCCCTCTAATGCATAGACCTCATAACGAAAGGGGTCAGGACTGGCCTTCACTATCGGAAGCCGAAAAACCAGGTGGGGCCCTGCTGTACATCTTGAGAAAACTTGAGAATGCCGGATATAAAACGACGTTCAATCTCTACAATACTGCTAATTTTGGGATACCTCAGATTCGCGAGAGGCTCATATTTTTCGCCTCGCGCGATGGAAAAAGCGTGCCGCACCTGGTGCCCACGCACGACGAGAATGAAGCAGATGGTTTATTGCCTTGGAAAACCTTCCGTGAGGCCGTTGCGCATCTCGACTCGAATAGTCACGAAAACGGGAGGTTCCCTGAAAAGCGGTTGCGCTTTTACCGAATGCTCAAAGAAGGGCAAAACTGGCGGAGCTTGCCGAAAGAACTCCAGCAAGAAGCGATGGGCGCAAGTTGGTTCGCAGGAGGAGGTAAAACGGGGTTCTACCGACGTCTAGCTTGGGATAAACCTTCGCCCACTCTAGTCACTTCCCCCACAATGCCAGCAACTGATCTTTGTCATCCTCAAGAACTACGCCCTTTATCGGTTGAGGAGTACAAAACCGTCCAAACTTTCCCAGCAGATTATATTTTTGAAGGAACGATTGACGATAAATATCGTCAGATCGGGAATGCAGTGCCATGTTTGTTCGGAAAAGCAATTGCAGAACATCTTATCGCCTTCGACGAAGGTAAGCTAAAGCAGGACAACGAGAAAGGGCGGAAACTCAGCAGATACGTAGGCACTGATCAAGAATCGTGGCGTGAACAAACAGAACCACGCCAGTCGGCGCTTTTCGTATAGCCCCCAACATTAAATATCCAAATTCTTCACATCCAGCGCATTTTCTTCAATGAACTTACGCCGCGCTTCCACGTCCTCTCCCATAAGCGTGGTGAAGATGGTTTCGCACTCGGCAAGATCTTCAAGCCTGACTGAAAGCAGCGTGCGCCGCTCCGGATCCATAGTGGTCTCCCAAAGTTGCGGAGAGGTCATTTCTCCCAGGCCTTTGTAGCGTTGGATCATGTAGTCCTTGCTGCCTTCTTTTTTCACGTATTCGAACAGATCGCGAGCGGAGGTTTTTTCCACGACTTCTGTCTCCACTAATTTCTTTCTGGCTGCGGCTTTGCCAGTCTTGCTCTGCGGCTTCTCAGCGTCTTCTGCATCGGTCGCATCTTCGTCGCCATCGGCTTTTTTGGAATTTGCCGGGGAGGGCTTCACAATTGTCTCGATCACGAACGGCGGCTCCATGTAAGGCTCAATTTGCTTGAATTTGGAGAGCAGCTGGCGGTATTCAGGAGTCGCAGCAAGCTCCCAGTTGATGAGATGTTCGGCGCCCTGCGAATTCACATAACGAACTTCCCAAAGATTGTGCTCTTCGTCGAAACGGCTCTCCACTTCCTTGAACTGCCGTTCTTTTTGCAGCTTCTTCAGTTCCTTTTCCAGCTTTTCGATCTTTTTTGACGCCGTCTTCTTGTCGCCTTCAAAATCCGCGCGCTTGGAAAGATCAATCTTCGGCAAAATCTCCGTGACACTTTCATCCCGCATGCGCTTGTTGACCTTGTCGAAGAATCCCAGATATTCCTTCAGCACGCTCATAAAGCGCGAAAGATTCGTGCCTTCCAGTTTGGCCGCGCCCTCTCCGTAGCGGACAATCAGACCTTCCGCCGCGCGCTTCAGCATCACCTTATCGAACTCGTCTTCGTTCTTGATGTACTGCTGCGACTTCCCTTTTTTGATGGAAAACAGCGGCGGTTGCGCGATGAATACGTTACCGCGCTTGATCAACTCCTGCATGTGACGGAAGAAGAACGTGAGCAGCAGCGTGCGAATGTGGCTTCCATCCACGTCGGCATCTGTCATCAAAATAATTTTGCCGTAACGCAGCTTCGCGGGATCAAAATCGTCTTTCGCAATGCCGGTGCCGAGCGCCGTAATCATGGCGCGAATTTCCTCGTGGCCCAGCATTTTGTCATAACGGGCTTTTTCGACGTTAAGAATTTTTCCTTTGAGCGGAAGGATCGCCTGAAAGCGGCGGTCGCGCCCTTGCTTCGCCGTCCCTCCGGCGGACTCACCTTCGACTAGGAACAATTCGCAGCGCTCCGGCTGCTTCTCTGAGCAGTCAGCGAGTTTGCCGGGCAGTCCTCCGCCATCAAGCGCGCCCTTTCGCCGCGTCAGGTCGCGGGCCTTACGCGCTGCTTCGCGCGCTCGGGCCGCGTCAATTGCTTTATTGATGATTTTGCGGGCGACCGTCGTGTTCTGCTCGAAGAACGCGCCTAGCTTTTCGTTGACCAGCGCCTGCACAGTTCCGGCAATGTCTGAGTTCAGTTTGCCTTTTGTCTGCCCTTCAAACTGGGGTTGCGAAAGCTTTACGCTAATAACGGCGACCAGCCCTTCGCGCACATCGTCGCCGGTAAGGTTTTCTTTTACGTCCTTAAATAGCCCCATCTGCTGTCCCGCATAGTTGATAGTGCGAGTCAGCGCCGTTCGGAAGCCGGAGAGGTGCGTTCCCCCGTCCACAGTGTTGATGTTGTTCGCGAAGGTGAACAGAGATTCCGAATAGGCGTCGTTGTACTGCAATCCAATTTCCATGGCCACACCATCGCGCTCCGCTTCCATGTAAATCGGCTTGTCATGCAGCACTTGCTTGCCGCGGTTGAGATGCTTGATAAATTCCGCGATGCCGCCATTATATTTAAACTCCGCGCTCTTTGCCTCACCGGTCTTGGAATCGGTATTGCGCTCGTCGGTAAGCGTAATCAGCAGACCCTTGTTCAGGAAGGCCAGCTCGCGTAACCGCTGCGCCAGCGTGTCGTAGTTATATTCGGTAGCAGTAAAAATAGTTTTGTCAGGAACGAAGTGGACCTTGGTTCCTCGCTTCTTCGTCGCTCCCGCCTTTTTCAACTTGCTGGTCGGCTCGCCCTTGGAATACGTCTGCTCCCAGGTAAATCCGTCGCGCCAGATTTCCAAATCCAATTCTTCGCTCAGCGCATTTACGCAGGAAACGCCAACACCGTGCAGACCGCCGGAAACTTTGTACGTGGATGAATCGAACTTTCCGCCTGCGTGCAGCTTGGTCATGACGACTTGCGCGGCGGGAATTTTTTCGCCATCAATGTCCATTGTGTCCACGGGAATGCCGCGGCCGTTATCTACAACCGTGATGGAATTGTCCAGATGAATGGTGGCTTCAATTTTATCGGCGTGGCCGGCGAGCGCTTCGTCCACAGAGTTGTCCACGACTTCATACACAAGATGATGCAATCCCATCTCGCCGGTGGAACCGATATACATGGCGGGGCGTTTGCGCACCGCCTCCATGCCGCCGAGAACTTTAATCGAGTCAGCGGTATAGTCCCCATTTGCGCCGTTTGTTTTCGCGCTTTTTGCTTTGGGTTCTGTGATGGGTGAGTCAATTTCTTTGGTGGCCATTCAGCTCCGTTGGAACAGCATGAGTGAGCCGTGCATTCAGGCGAAAACGGATCCCTGAAAATCAGCCCAAACTATTGAATTTACAAATACTTATTGCCCCAGAATCTAACTGCAATTATAGCATGAAAGGGGCTCTTTTATTGGCCGGGATCAAGACCTAAATGATGGCACTGAAGGCACTTCCAACGACTTGAATTCTATTTGTGCGCGGGAACGGATTTTGGATGTCTTGGAGTGGAAACCGCAGCTATTTCTAAGTTGCGGATGAGTTCTTCGACCTCATCGGAATCTCCTCCAATAAACGTGAAGGAGATGATTGCCCCTTTCCTAATCATGACCAGAGACGACTGATACATGGTCAACTTGCCGCGCGGTTTAGTGAAATCTCCACGAATCAATTGTGTTGTACCAACATTGAATGGATGGGGATCGCTCGCCGCCGTAAAGCCGTGGGAGGTCGCGGCTTCGGTCAACGGCTCAAAGTATTCCAGTGCTGTTTTCACCTTGGGATAGGATGAAGCGCTTTCGGACGCAATCACCACGCCCGAGTTGATAGTCTCCCCGGTGGCCTCAGGGGGACGCTCGAACACAGCCAGCAATACCTGCGAGGTGGAACCGTCATCAGGAGTTTGCATCGCTTGCGTGCGATCCACCCAGCCAAAAGGAATTTTGTACGAAAATCGCAGTGCGGAATTTTCATAGACGCCGTTTTCGAAGTTCCTGGCATTGGGCCCTTTCGTTTGCGCGGAAAGCGCCTGGACCGGGCCGAATGGCAAAAGGACACTAGCGGCGCAACACACCACCAACGATTTCAAGAATGGGATTCGCTTCATCCTGCTATTGCAGCTATGCCGCCACCGGCTGCGCACAGTGGGCGCAGCGGCGCGCGTCCATGGGAATTTCGCTTAGGCACTCCCGGCATTTCTTAGTAGCTGGAGCAACCGGGGCTTCAGCCTTTTGCATTTTCTTTACGAGATAGTTGACCGGTAGTACCACGCAGAAGTAAACCACCGCTGCGATCAACAAAAATGAGATGATCGCGTTCACCACATCATCCAAAGTGAACATTTGACCATGTATCTTCATGCTCAGCCCTTTGAGTGTCGTATCTCCGTTTCCCTTTACAAGGGCAATTAAGGGTGTGAGCACATCTTTGGTGAAGCTCGAAATGACGGTTCCAAAAGCCGCGCCGATTACGACGCCCACTGCCATATCCACGACGTTGCCGCGAAGAATGAACTGTTTGAAACCGCTGAGCATAGACCCTCCTTAGCGAGGGTTCAAGGCTAGACCCTCTCTATTCCGCAGTCAATTCCCATTCGCAGCGCAAAGCTATGGCTGCGCGGGGGCAGTTGGTTTAGCGAACTTCGCGTCGTCCAAGGGGACATTCTGCTCGGTCTTGGCGATTTGAATCGTGAAGCTGTTTCCCGGCCGCGATACAGTCCACTTGAAAGGCACTTTGACGCCCTCCACATCGCGGTAATCGGAATAATCAATCTGCGTGGGATTATTTCCCAGCGGCGTTTCGGCATAGCGCACCAGCCGCACCAGCAATCCTGACTGCTCGTCAAAGTACAACTTCAGCGGAGGCTTGTCGGGCATTCGTCCACGAATCACTTGGGCTTCATGGTCTCCGACTTTTTCCGCGGGCAGAACGCGCCAGTCGGAAAATTCATCTTTTACGTTGGCGCCAAAGTGAAGGTCGGCGTCCATTTTTGATGCTTCGAGGTCGGCGGCATTCATTTCACGCACCGGGCGCCCCGTCGAAGACATCCAGCCACTCGTGCCGTCATAAGCCGTGACGCTCTCCGCATTGCCCATCTTCATAATGGAAATGCGCTTTTCCGGAGCCTTGGAATAAATCTCAATCGGCGTATCGTGTCCGCCAAATGTTGCGGTGCCCGTCTGCACCCGGCTGGAGACTTTATCAATTGCGCTGGCGCCGCCCAATGCCGCGACGTATTTGGAAAGAATCTGGTCAGCCGAAGGGCCATTTGCGGCGGCTTGTGGCGCTTCGCTCCGCGGCATGGTCATGGCAGATTCACTGATTTCAGGCACTGACATGGGATGCACGCTGCCGCGATGGCAAGTATTGCAGGTCACTTCACGGTGGCCATTGAAGTTGTCTTTGTTGATCGCGAACATCATCGTCATCATGTGACGCGCCGCCTGTTTGGGCATCTTGTCATCGGAATCAAAGTGCCCGTCCACATGGCAGAACTGGCATTGCACGCCCAGCGCCGCCGTGATGAATTGCATGGAAGGAAGCAACTGATCGGATGGAATCCCCTTGAGTATCTTGATATTTTTATAGACTTCCTCAGCGGGCTTGGATGTATCGGGGCCGGACTGCTTCGCTGGCTCTTGAGCGTAGCCGGACGGAATACTGCTGATGATGATTGCGAGAAAGATAACCAGTCCACCGATTGAAGCAAGCTTCCAGGACAAACTTGGGGTCAATTTCATGGGGCCTCGTGATTACGGCAAAGTCTAACCAGTATAGATTTAGGCTGAACTATTTACACTCTTGAACGCCAAAAAATTCTCCGACTTGGTTCAGATCCGTGGTGCGTCGATAATTGGGCAAGCTCTCCACGAAGACGCGACCGTAGGCTTTCTTGAGAATGCGGTTATCCAGCAACACCAGAAGCCCACGATCATGCAGTGAACGAATGAGCCGGCCGAAGCCCTGCTTCAGCGTGATCACCGCGGCGGGAACCTGATATTGGAAGAATGCATTTCCGCCCTCGGCCTCAATGGCCCGCAAGCGCGCGGCAACCACTGGATCGCTGGGAACTGCAAACGGCAGGCGGTCAATAATCACGCAGCTCAATTGGTCGCCTTGCACGTCCACTCCCTGCCAAAAAGATGACGTAGCGAAAAGTACCGCATTCGGCGTGAGCCGGAACTCCTCCAGCAACGCGGTCTTCGGAGCGCTGCCTTGCAAAAGTAACGGAAATTCCAGCTCGCCCAGCAGGCGCTGGTAAATATCATTCATCTGCGCGTAGCTGGTAAAAAGCACGAAGGCGCGTCCGCGGGTGATTTCCAACAGCTTCCGAATTCGCTCAGCGGCTTTCACGGCGAATTGCGGCGTACGCGGATCGGGCAAGTCCGGAGGCACATACAACATCGCCTGACTTTGATAATCAAAGTGCGAGGGCAGCACGGAATCTCGCGCATGCTCCAGGCCCAATCGCCGCCGGATGTAGCCAAACTCCCCGCCTACCGCCAATGTCGCCGACGTGAGCACCGCGCACTCCAATTGATCAAAAAGGCAGCTCTTCAGAATGGGCGCCACATCAATCGGGGTGGCTTGAAGAAAAAGGTTCATTTTTTCTCGTCCGCCGCGCCGCCGCTCAATCCAAAACACGGTATTGCGATCTTCCGATTCCATCAAAAAGCTAAGCTGCACCTGCAACTCCTGCGCACGCCGGCAGAAATTGAAAACTTCTTCCGGCTTGGAAGGAATATTCTCCAACTCCGAACTCAGCCGCGTCACCGACTGTTGCAGTCCCAGAAATTCGTCGCCATTCTCCTCCAGAAACTCGCGGCGATTTTCGAAAGCAAAGCGATTGTCCCCGGCTGGCAGCAAAGCAAAAAAGAACGCGGCCCGCTCGCGCACGCTCTTGATCGCGCCAGAAAGTTGCGGCGTGTACATGTGATTCCTCTGCGCCGAAGCTTCCACGTCGCGGCACAACTCCTCAAAACGCCCATTGCTCACAGAGACGCCAAAATAACTTCCCGCCACATCTTCCAGTTCGTGCGCTTCGTCAAAAATCACCGCGCCAGCTTCGGGCAGGATCCCAGCGTCGGGGGCATTTTCCGATTGCTGCTTGATCGCAAGGTCGGCAAAAAACAAATGGTGATTCACGATGATGATGTCGCTCTCGGCCGCCTTCCGGTGCATCTCCGTAATAAAGCATTTCTCCCACGAGCTACACTTCTGGCCAAGACACGTATCGGCGCGCGCGTCCAGCTTGTGCCACAATGCGCTCGCCTCCGGCAGGTCGGTCAACTCCGCGCGGTCTCCCGTCTCAGATGTCTTCTCCCAGGCGGCAATCGCACGGTATTGCTCGATTTCTTCTAGCCCGCTGAGCACAGGCTGATCGGTCAGGTCGTAAAGCTTTTTGCGGCATAAATAATTGCCGCGTCCCTTCATGTAGCAAACTTTCAGCTTGGCTTCGCCGTTGGGAAACAGCGCCTGCTCAAGAAAAGGAATATCTTTGTAGAAGAGCTGCTCCTGCAGGTTCTTTGTCCCGGTGGAAATAATCACGCGCTTTCCTGAGCGGATCGCGGGAACGAGATAGGCCAGGGTCTTCCCGGTGCCGGTCCCGGCTTCAATAATCAGGTGCCGACGCTTCTCCAGCGCTTCTTCGACCGCCTGCGCCATTTGCAATTGACCTCGCCGGAACTCATACGCAGGGTGCGTGCGGGAGAGGACTCCGCCAGGTGAAAAGAACTGATAGAGCGACGGCTTAGAAGTGCTGACGGCTGAAGAAGAGACAAACTCGGGAGAGGTGGCCACGGAGTCTCTATAATAATCCCTGCCAGAGAATTATGACCCGTGTGGAGACAGCTGCCCTCGGCTGCCCGCGATCAGACAAATACCTGCTAAAAAAGGCGCTTTCATTGAAAGAAGTTTCGCTGAATTCGAGCACGACTCCCCTTCTCGCCATCGTCGGCCGCCCCAACGTCGGTAAGTCCACGCTGTTTAATAAGATCGGCGGTTCGCGCCGGGCGATCGTCGGTGACGAGCCGGGCATTACTCGCGACCGTTTGTATGGGAAGACTGAATGGCGTGGGCGGCACATGCGGCTTGTGGACACCGGCGGCATTATTCCCGACGAGAAGAATTTCATCCCTGCCGAGATTTTTCGCCAGGCACGCGTGGCATTTCAGGAAGCGGCAGCTATCGTCATGGTTGTAGATGGACGCAGCGAACTGACTGGGCCGGACCATGAACTCGCGCGCCTGCTCCAGAAAACTGGCAAGCCTTTATTTTTGGCTGTCAACAAAGTGGACTCCGATAAGCAGGAAGGGCTGGCGAACGAATTTCATGGGCTGGGAATCAAAAATATTTTTCCCATCTCCGCGGAACACGGGCGCGGCCTCGACGATCTGCTGGACGCCATCATTGAGCGCCTGCAAATTCCTGTTACTGACGATGGACCTAGCGCAGATGACGCTCCGCAAGTGCCCAAAAGCGCGGACGAGACGAGCGCGGATGAGAAAACAGAAATCTCGGAGAATGCGGACGAACAAACGCCGGAGCCCGACCTCAAAACCGAGTCGAAGAACACACGAGAGGTAAAGGTCGCGATCATCGGTCATCCCAATGTCGGCAAGTCCACGCTGCTGAATTGCCTCACCGGCATGGACCGCTCCATCGTCTCGCCGATTCCCGGCACCACGCGCGATGCGGTGGATGAAGTCATTGAGCGCGATGGCCGCAAATTTCGTTTTATTGATACCGCAGGCATCCGCCGCAAAGGCAAAACCAATCTGATGGCGGAAAAGCTGTCAGTGGTCATGGCGCGCAAACATCTCGAGGCCGCCGATATCGCTTTGTTGGTAATAGACGCGACCGAAGGCGTGAGCCAGCTCGACGCGGCCATTGCCGGATATGCGCACGAGAGCGGACGCTCCGTCATCATCGTCATTAATAAATGGGACCTGGTGATGAGCGGTGAGAAGAAATCCGTCAGCCGGTCGAAGGCATCGCGAATTCGCGAAAGCAAGCGCCCCGCCGAACGCGTCGCCTACGAGGAAAGGCTCCGCCACGGACTGAAATTTCTCAGCTATGCTCCGCTGGTATTCATCTCCGCCGCAACGGGCAAAGGTACGGAGAAAATTTTCCCAACTCTCGAACTGGTCGCCACGGAACGCCGCAAAAGGATTTCCACTTCGGAGATGAACCGGTTCCTCAAGTATGTTGACTTCGAGCGCGCAGGCGTTCCCGTTCGTCAGGCGGTAAGGATCTATTACATGACGCAGGCGTCCGTTGCGCCTCCCACATTTATTCTGTTCACCGACCGGAAGGTGAAATTGCATTTCTCCTACCAGCGATTTCTGGAAAACCAAATTCGCCGCGCTTTCGGCTTCGTGGGCACGCCGATCTGGATCAAGAACCGCGCCAGCGAATAA
>JANWKU010000159.1 GCA_025451215.1 Terriglobales bacterium | reverse complement strand
GCTCCGCATTTCCGGAGCAAGCCTGGCCTCACATTTTTCACTTTCTGCAACATGGCGGCAATCTTGTCGTGCTAGGTGGCCGGCCATTAACGCGGTCCGCCTATCACGACAATGCAGGCTGGCATCTTCGCGAGTACAGCGTGCGATTTATTCGTCCGCTGATGATTGACCAGTACCAGAGCACGCCCGGCTCTGACGGGATGGAATTTCAGGACAATCGTGACATCACGCTCAAGCTGCCGCGATTTACCTGGAAGCAGGCATTCAGCCCGGTGATTCGCCTGAGCGCGGTGGATTTGTATCATCGCGGCGGCGCGGCTGGCTCTTTGGACGCTCGCCTCAATCCGCTTGCTTGGGGAGTGAAAGCAGGACGCAAACTTTCCGCTCCCGTGATTGAGGTGGACCATATTCGCAATGGCTTTGACGGCGGCCGCTGGATTTTTGTGAATTCGGAATTCGGTTCCGATTTTTATTCCAATACGGATGCGATTCGCGCACTGGTTTCTCGCGCCGAAAATGGCAGTGAGGAGTTCACGGTTCGCCCCGTGATGCCGCTGTATTTGCCCGGTGAGCCCATTCAATTGGATATTTCTTCTTACTCCGCGACCCCGGCCCATTCACCGATGAGCGTAAAAATAACGCTCCATCCTGACGGCCAAACTTCAGGATCGGCAGCGACTATTAACCTTCCTATAACGGAATCTCCCGAACTGCCGGCTCCACAGGGCAAGGGCCTGTACATTATTGACGCCCAGTTGATGGAAGGTGACACCGTACGCGCAATTTATCATTCAGGTTTTTGGATTCGCGACAAAGAGTTTCTGCGCTCGGGCCCGAAACTCACCGTGAACCACGACTACTTTGAACTCGACGGGCGTCCGCTGGCGGTAGTCGGCACCACTTATATGTCGAGGGAGACCCAGCGCCTGTTCTTTGAGCATCCGAATGTTTACGTGTGGAACGAGGATCTCGCGCAGATTCACTCCGCCGGGCTGAACATGATCCGCACCGGCTGGTGGACGGGCTGGGACAAATTTTTTGACGAGAACGGAAGGCCCTACGAGCGCACGCTTCGCACCATGGAAGCCTACCTGATGACGGCCCGGAAAAATGGCCTTCCGGTGCAGTTTAATTTTTTCGCGTTTCTGCCCGATACGTTTGCCGGCGGGAATCCTTATCTTGATCCGCAAGTTATTCGCAAGCAGCAAACGCTCATTTCATCCGTGGTTGGCCGCTTTCGCGATATTCCCTGGCTGGCGTGGGACCTTATCAACGAGCCCAGCATTTCGCAATATTTGTGGAAGACGCGGCCCAACGGCGATCCCATCGAACTGAAAAAATGGAATGAGTGGCTGAATAAGCGTTATCCCGATAAAGCGGCGTTGGCGGCTGCGTGGAATGTTCCCGCGGCGGAAGTCAGCGGCACCGTTGCGCTCCCCGAAGAAGATGAATTCGGGCAGCGTGGAATGTATGTGGGCCGGAATTCGCTGAAGATTTATGACTACTACGCATTCGCGCAGGATTCATTTGACGGCTGGGTGCAAGCCATGGTGGACGCGGCGCGTGGTTCTGGTTCCACGCAACTGATCACGCTTGGCCAGGACGAAGGCGGCATACAGGACCGGCTTTCGCCCGCTTACTGGGGCAAGCTCGTGAATTTCACCACCAACCATTCGTGGTGGCTCAATGACACGGTGCTGTGGGATTCGCTACTTGCCAAGCAGCCGGGCGAGGCCATGCTGATTCAGGAAACCGGACTGCAACGCGAATTGAACATGGACGAAACCGCCCGCCGCATTCCGGAAAACGAAGCTGCGCTTCTCGAACGCAAGATCGCAACTTCATTCGTGCAGGGCTCGGGCGCGATTGAATGGCTCTGGAATTCTAATTCCTACATGACAGAAAGCAATGAGACGCCCATCGGCGCTGTGCGCCCTGATGCAACCGAGAAGCCCGAAGCCACGGTGCTACGCGACTTCGCTACGTTTGCCGGCGCGCTCAGCCCGCATTTGCAAAATCCTGAGCTGCCTTCAATCGCCGTTGTTACATCGCAGGCGGCGCAGTATTCACCTCTTGGCGACCAGCAACTTGCCGCGCAACAAACTGCCGTCCGCGCGCTGGTGTACTACGACCACCTCACTCCTTACGCCGTAGCTGAAAATCAAATTGACAAGCTGGGATCGCCCAAACTCGCGATTTTGCCCTCGCCCCAGGCATTGATGAATAAAACCTGGAGCGCGCTGCTGGATTACGTGAAGGCTGGCGGCAATCTGCTCATCACCGGGCCGGTGGGACGTGACGAGCATTGGCAGCGCGTGGATCGCGAGGCGGACTTGAAGGCAAATGCGCAACTCGAACCGCTCACCTACCACGGCGCGAGCATTACGGCGGGAACGCGCAAAATTGATCTCACGTTCAATCTCCAAGCCCAAAATGTTCTGGAGTCGCTGCATTTCAGCGACGGCGCAACGCTCAAGGAAATCAGCTACGGTAAAGGGCGCGTCTTCTGGGCGGCGTATCCCGTGGAACTGGCGGGTGAGCGGCCAAGCGCCGATCTTTACTCGTATGTGGCGGGGCGCGTGGGACTCTCTCCTGCCTATGACGTGCAGGGACCGCTCTCTTCAGGCGTGATGGTCTTTCCCATCAATTTGCAGGATTCCGTGATGTACGTCTTTGCCTCAGACAGCGCGGACAATGCCAATATAGACCTGCGCGATAAGCTCACGGGCGTTAGATTAATGTTTCCGCTTTCAAGCCAGCACGCCGCAATTGCCGTGATCGGCAAGCAACAAAAAAGCGTTGTCGCGAAATACGGGTTTTGATCCCCTTGCAAAATTGGGACGATGCCACTCCATTCGCATCCCATTGAAAAGTAGTTATTTATTCGAGGCCTGCGCGGGTAACCTCGCTTGATTACCATAAAGGATAAGGCGTGTTACTTAAGTGACATTTACATAAATTGAGGTGCACCGTAGTATCCATTTCGTGGTTTGGCAGTTCTGGGGGAGGGCTGCCGAGGCGTCCTGAACTGAAAAGTTCCGGACGCTTTTTTTATTGCTTGTAAACGCCCGCGCACATCCCCCAGACTCAACCGGCCCGGCAAGCCAGAAACCGCCATTCACCAAGAGTTGGCTTTTAGAGCGGATTCTAAAGAGGTACATTCGAGCAGCACATAGGTCACAGACCAGCGACCTTCCGCGCCAACCATTCTCCCACGCTGAACTAGCAGGCTCCGCCTGGCCTGCGACTTTCCTCTCTCTTTTGCATCCAATTAACTGCTACTATTGAAGCCTTTGTAGCGTAATTTATCTTTAAATCTCAATCGCGCCCCGTCGCGGTTTGTTCGCGACACAGGAGGAAATGAATGGCAGGCAATGGAATCATCGAGGTGACTGACGCCAACTTCGATCAGGACGTTTTGAAATCGGAGCAGCCCGTTTTGGTGGACTTTTGGGCGACATGGTGCGGTCCGTGCCGTGCCCTTGCCCCGATTGTTGACGAGCTGGCCCAGGAATACAGCGGCAAAGTTAAAATCGGCAAAATGGATGTGGACCACAACAATTCCACCCCGCTGCGCTACGGCGTGCGAGGCATCCCGACGCTCTTAGTGTTCAAGGGCGGCCAGGTGAAAGAGCAGATCGTCGGCTACGTTCCCAAGGAGAAGATCCAGGCCGCGCTCGATAAGCACGTTGGGTAACGAATCGCGCTTGGCATTTAGCAATTGGCATTTAGTTAAGCAGGCTTTCTAGAGACACGAAACGCCCGGATCACTTTCCGGGCGTTTTTCTTTAAGATTTGTCATTCTGAGCGAAGCGAAGAATCCCTACCCGAGTCCAGGCTCCCTGTGGGCCAACTGCAACTGCTTTCTGTACTTCTGCATTCTGCCTTCTAACTTCTGCATTCCTAATACTTCCGCAACACCCCAATGACTCGCCCCTGAATGTCCACGGCCCCCGCCGGAACCATGATCGGCTTCATGGCTGCGTTCGACGGTTGCAGGCGAATCTTGTCTCCTTCGTGGTAAAAGCGCTTCAGTGTGGCGTCGGTGCCGTCCACGAGCGCGACCACAATGTCTCCGTTGTGCGCGGTCTTTGCTTTTTCAACCAACACATAGTCGCCGTCGAGGATGGCCTCATCCTGCATGGAGTCGCCGCGCACTTCGAGCACGAATACTTCCTTGGAGCGTACGAAGTCGGCGAGCGAAATCGTCTGCGGATTCTCAACTGCCTCAATCGGCTGCCCGGCGGCAATCCGCCCCAAAAGCGGCAGCACCATCGCCGTATTCACCGCCATGGATTGCTTCAACTTCCCCTTCGGAGGAAGCAAATCAATTGACCGGCTGCGATTGTAGTCGCGCGTGAGCAGGCCCTTCTTTTCCAGGTTCGTGATGTGCTTGTGCACCGTGGCCAGCGAATTCAGCTTCATCCCCACGCGAATCTCGTCGAAGGAGGGAGCGTACTGGTTCTTCTGCCAGAACCCGGAAATGAAGTCGTAGATTTGCCGTTGCCGCTTGGTGATCGCCATGCGAGAATTATAGGCGAAGGGAAGGCGAAGTCAAGAGAAGAGGGTAATTATCCCTTGACAGTAGGTATACACAAATCTACGCTTATTGATGAGAGGTTCGGAGATGGCCCGCGCTATTATCTGACGGAGCCTTCCGACATCAATATGCGTGTGCCCGATCAGATTAGCAAATGTGTCCTATTCGTAGGATTGCCGGATATGCCGGAGCCGGATTATAGGGGCACCTCTTTTATCGTCACAGTGCCGGGAACGCAGGACAATACTTTCGCATTTATGGTTACGGCTCGACACGTTGCAGAAAGACTTGAGGGAAAAGAGTTTTATATTCGCGCTAATAAGCGCAACGGAACGGCAGTTGCGCTCAAAGGTCTGCCTTCAAATCCGTGGTGGTTTCATCCGACCGACAGAAAACATGTAGATGCAGCAGTAACTTTCTTCGCACCAGCACAACTCAATGAACTAGACATCCAGCACATCCCGTTCAATATGTTCATTAACCACGCCACATTGGAGGTGCAGCACATCGGTGTTGGCGATGAAGTTTTTATTACTGGCCTATTCACGAAGGTCACTGAGACTGCAAAAAATATCCCTATCGTTCGCACGGGCACGATAGCAATGATTCCAGGGGAAAGAATTCCTTTCGGTGATGACTTCATAGATGCTTATTTGATCGAAGCTCGGTCTATCGGTGGACTCAGCGGTTCTCCCGTGTTTGTACGACAGACGGTAGCATTGGAGACTTCTAGTTCCCCGATAATCTTGGCTGGTCGCAGACCCGATACCGTTCTGCAAGGAGTTGGCGGAAATATCTACCTGCTCGGCTCGATGATAGGGCATTGGGAAATCCCTGAAGGATTCACTCCGTCTCAAGCTGAAGCTGTAAACATGGGAATCGCACCAGTCGTACCAGCTAGTAAAATTCTAGAAATAATCTTTCAACCGGAATTGAGAGCGATCATGGAAAAAATAAATGAAGATATGAAAGCCAAAAATCGTAAAGGGGCGAAACTGGATTTCGCTGATGAAAAACAAAAGCCACTCACTCAAGACGATTTTGAGGATGTGCTAAAAAAGGTAAGCCGCAAGATCGTTAGCAAGGAAAAATAGAATTCTCAACTCGGCAAACAAACAATCCCAAAATCAGCGCATAATCTAGCAATGTAATCTTGATAGGTTTTGTCTTTTGGGACAATTCCGAGTGCAATTTCCTGTTCTAGATCAGCCTCCCACTCCTCGCGGCTTAGAGGCGTAACAAAGCTATCGGGAAAGCGTTTTGGTTTAGATTCACTCATACTGGAGAAAACATGTTCAACGAAGAACCAAAGTTAATTCAGACGACCGACGGCATTTGGCATTTTACATGTCGCGAATCTTATCGAGTCCCTTCAACCGGGATTCCAGCATTGGCCTCCACTCACGAGTCTGGTAATCCGCCACAACGCCGGGATGGAGAGGGCATTCATACTTACCATCAAAAGGAACATTTAGAAGTTCATTGTCCCGATTGACCTTCTGCCCGACATGCAAATTCCAGCAGACTTTGCATGTAAGCACCCAAAACTCTTGATCGGATTGCATTGCGGTCCTCTTAAATGAATTTCGTAAGTGCGCTGAAATCTGCCTAGTCAGAACACTTCTGGAACGAGATCGGGAGCATGACGAACAACAACATCGCGCTTTTCGACCTGATGCAAAAAGCTGACAAACATTGGAGTTTCATCAAAGCGCCGATTGTAACGGAAACTGTATTCGTTCAAATAGGACTGTAGATAGTGACGACCAACGGAATGATATACGCCACCAATGCCGCGCTTAACCAAGCTCCAAAAGCCCTCGACGGTATTCGTGTGAACGTTCCCCATAACATAAACCCGTTCATTGTGTTTAATGCGCCGATGGTTATATCCATTCTGCATGTGTCCCACGCCGTCATAGACGTTTCGCTCATCGGTAAAGACGGTGCTCTCAGGCATGACGTGTTCTCGGATGATGGGAAGCAGAGTGGCCCCTTGAACGTTGTCAGTAGTGAAAGCGCGAACGCGCCCCTTCCGCTCTGCGATGCCGAATATTGGAGTCTTGGGATTAGTCGGTTTCCTGCCGCCGTCATATTTTCGAACTCCGCCGTAGTACGTTTCATCCATTTCAACTCCGGGTCCGCGCTTGCCGCCACCAAGAGGGCCAGACTTCTCGTCATCCAGCATAGAGCGAATCTGTTTAAACATGCGCCATGCAGTCTTGTACGTAACGCCTGTCTCGCGCTGAATCTGTTTTGCCGAGATACCACAACGGGTTTGCGCCATGAGGTAGATCGCATAGAACCAAGTCGTAAGCGGTGTAGGAGATTTATGGAAGATAGTGCCAGCGGTCGGGTGAACATGGTGGCCGCAATAGTCGCAAGAATAAGACGGACGGCTTACGACACGATGATGCTTAGTCACAGCTTCGCACTTTGTGCAATAAATGCCATCCGGGTAAAGGCGATTGCGGAGCCACTCAAGGCAAGCTGCATCATCAGGAAATTGATTGTGAAACTCCTTGAGAGTGTAGGGCTTCATCTTGGTTTTACGATTGTTGTGAGCCATATGTTTACCTACCGTCAGGTAAATAGGTTAGCCTAAAGTATACCTACTGTCAAGGGATAATTACCGAGAAGAGGTAATTATCTTCTAGTTTCCGTATATGCTTTGCTTATTTTTAGAACGTCATGAAACCGTTAGAACTAATTCACAATAAAATTGTCAGAGCAGAAGAACATCAAAATGCGCTCTGCTTGGAATTGGCTACATATTTCCAATCTAATCCAGCCAAAATTGTGCGCCAAGAACAAGGTAGCCCGGATGAATACATTGGACGCGTCGAAACTAAAATTCCGGTTCCCGTCAAAGTCCCGTATATAGTCGGCGATTGTCTCCAGAATGCCCGGTCCGCTCTTGACTATCTTGTGCGGGAACTTGTATTCGCTGCGAACAATACACCAACTGATCATGAGATGTTTCCCATCAGTGATACTGCAAAAGGATTTCAAGAGGCTGTTAAAAGAGGACAGCTTGATGGCATTCCTGCAGAGGCTTCGGCACTCATCGAAAAATTGCAGCCTTACCATTTGGGGCAAGATTGGGAAAAAGCTAGTCTTCGTATCCTTAATGATCTATGTAACATTAATAAACATCGACGGATCATTCTCGCGACGCTTCGCGGGGGCAAAACATCTTTGATGGTTAATGAGATAAATGGAGAACTCTGGGGTCATGGAAAAATCCCCCAATTTGATGAAAATACATACATTGGCCCTTTCCCCATTAATCAAGAGAAACAAGTGAACGTAAATTCCCAAGTTTTTATGTGCATGACCTTCGATGAAGGAGCTGTAAAAGGCATGGAAATTACTAGCACGCTCGCCGGGCTTATATCAGAAATCAGAACCAATGTTATCCCTAGATTTATTCAATTTTTTTCTTAATCTGGTTGCTCAAGCTTCTCTTTGGCGATGAATTAAATCGCTGATCAGATATGCATTTAGAAATAATCTCTGTCCGTGTATTAGATTCCCTCCCACTAAAGTTTTCCTCCCAACCTGCCGAATTAACGATCATTTAACAGCAGCGGAGAAATCTTCCAGTACCTTGATTGCGAAAGATTGATCTATGTCAACGCGACCCGAAAATCCATTCGATGACAAACGCCCCAGCCTGACCACCAATCAGAAGGCCCTCAAAATCAATTTAGATCCGCTGCGCTATGGCACCTTCGCCGAGATCGGCGCCGGGCAGGAAGTTGCACGCTGGTTCTTTAAAGTGGGCGCGGCGGCCGGCACTATTTCCAAATCCATTTCCGCGTATGACATGGCCGTGAGCGACGCGATTTACGGCCGTTGCAAGCGCTACGTTTCGCGCGAGCGGTTGCAAAGCATGCTCGACCATGAGCATCATCTGAATCTGGAAAGGCTGCGCGCAGCCCGCGGAGATAAAACCGCCTTCTTTGCCTTTGCCGATACCGTTGCCGCCCGAAATTTTCAGGGCACGAATGAATGCCATGGCTGGATGGGGATCAAGTTCCAGGCCCATCCTCGCGACGAAGACAGTCAGATCTTGATCCACGTGCGCATGCGCGACAAAGAAAATAGCGCGCAGCAGGAAGCGCTGGGGATTGTCGGCGTCAACCTTCTGTACGCCGCGTTCTTTCTCCATCACAAGCCGGAACAGATGCTGGAATCACTGCTCGACAACCTGACCACCAAGCGGCTGGAAATTGACATGGTCGAGTTTTCCGGCATCGAATTCCGCCACGTTGACAATCGCGTAATGAGCCTTCGCCTGGTGCAGCTTGGCCTGAGTGGCGCGGCGATGTTTGGTCCAAATGGCGAAGTGCTTCAACCTTCAGAGTTGTTGCGCAAGCGTCCCATTCTTGTGGAACGCGGCAGCTTCCGTCCCGTAACCAAGGTCAACATGGATATGGTGCGCTGCGCGCACGAGCGATTTGCCGTTGAGCCGGAAGTGAAAACAGACGAAGTGGTCGAACTCATGGAAATCACCATGCGCAATCTGCTCTCTGCCGGCGAAATTGATCTGGGAGATTTTCTGGCGCGCGCCGACGCGCTGGGTGCGGTCGGCAAAACCGTTCTTATTTCCGATTATTTTGAATACTACCGGCTCGCCGCTTACCTAACGCGCTATACAGAAGAGCCGATTGCCGTGACCATGGGTATGGCCAGCCTTATGGAATTGTTCACCGAGGAATACTACAAAGAACTTGAGGGCGGAATTCTGGAGGCCTTTGGACGCTTGTTTACCAAAGACTTGCGGATATATGCGTATCCGCTGAAAGACGCTGCTACCGGGCAGATCAAGACAGTGGAGAACGCGGAAATGCCCGCTGGCTTACAACACCTGTTTCTTCATCTGGTATCGCGCGGCCGAATCAAACAGCTTGATAATTACGATGAAAGCGTGCTGCACATCTTCTCCCGCGACGTATTGAAGCGGATCAAAGAGAACGATGTTTCCTGGGAAGCGATGGTGCCTGCGGAAATTGCGGAAATGATTAAGTGCCGCCAACTCTTTGGCTGCCGCGAAGCCGATCCCGATTTATCCGCCTTAGCCGCGACCCAGGGAACGAACGGCTAGGTTTCAAACCACCTTTCAGCTCCAGGATCATGCTGCGCGTTTTCGGGTGCGGGCCGCTTTCAGCGCCGAGCGATGACGCGCTGCGGGGCTGCGTTTGCGGGCTGTGTTCCGCGCTTGTCGCGACAACGATTTACGTGAGGCAGCGCTGCGCGGCTCGCGTTTGAGTGCGTTAAGGGTGGCACGGGAACGGGTGCGCGAAGTTTTCCTGCTTGCCTTCGATTTTCCTTTGCGAGAATCTCTTGCGGCTTGAGCTTTTACTTTGGCCGACGCTTTTTTCGGAGTCCCGAGTTTTACTCCGGCCCGCCGCGCTTTCGATAAGCCGATGGCAATGGCCTGCTTCGTTGAGGCCGCGCCATGTTTCCCTTCGCGGATGTGGTCCATCTCTTCCCGTACAAACTCTCCGGCCTGCGTACTTGGCGATTTGCCTTCGCGTGCATCTTCATGAGCACGATCCAAGGTTTCTTTTTTCGGCATACGTTCCTCCTCTTGCAGAATAGTCATGCAGGCGAAGGTACTTCAATCGAGCCAATCCTGTATGCACTCCCGAACCTTGTGGTAAGCGGTGCAGCCAACCGTAGGGACTGGGGCACATCTATGAATCATGATCGGTTAATCATGATCCATTAAAGGAGACGAAAATTATGGCAAGCGCAAAACAAAAAGCAGCCGCGAAAAAAAACATCAAGAAGGCCGCAACAGCCGCGAAGAAGAAGCGGACCATCTCTCACCTCTCAAAATCCACGCGAACGGCCTTAGGAAAGCAGGGTGCCAAGGTCGCGAAACGCAAGCGAAAGGCTAAATAGCCAAGCGCGCCCGCCGGTTTATGTTATTTGACCCGCTTGCATCTCGCGAATTCATTGCCGCACCGCTGCATCGCTGAATGCGTCTAAAATCTATTCAGGTGATAGGAGCGCGCTTATGAAAGTCGGATTCATCGGTCTGGGAAACATGGGATTAGGCATGGCGGCCAATCTGTTGAAGGCTGGACACGAAGTCACGGTGTACAACCGCACAGCCAGCAAAGCGGATCCGCTGGTAAAGCAGGGCGCGCATTTCGCAGCGCAAGTCGCCGACGCCTGCCGGGGCGACGTGGTGATGACCATGCTTGCTGACGATCCGGCACTCGAAGGCGTTGTGTTCGGCGGCGCGGGCTCGAATGGAAACGCAAGCGTGCTCGGCAGCCTGAGCAAGGGTGCGATCCACATTTCCCTGAGCACCATCAGCGTGGCGCTTTCGAAAAAGTTGACCGCCGCGCATGCCGAGCGCGGACAGCGTTTTGTCTCCGCTCCGGTCTTTGGACGCCCCGAGGCCGCGGCGGCGGCCAAGCTGGTGGTCATTGCCTGCGGTGCGGACGATGCTGTCTCCGCCTGCGCACCGCTGTTTGATGCCATCGGACAAAAAACTTTCCGCTTCGGTACCGATCCCGCAGACGCAAACCTAGTGAAGATCAGTGGCAATTTTCTGATCTCCTGCGTGATCGAGTCGCTTGCCGAGGCGATGGCACTGGTAGGGAAGGCCGGGATTGATCAACATCAATATCTCGACTTCCTGACTTCCACGCTCTTCGCCGCTCCGATTTACAAAACTTACGGCGCAATCATCGTTGACAAAAAATTCGAGCCCGCGGGATTCGCTGCGCCTTTGGGCTTCAAAGACAATCGCCTGGCGCTCGCGGCAGCGCAGGACCTGCAAGTGCCGCTGCCGATCGCCAGCCTGGTTTACAACCGCTTTCTCACTCTGCTGGCAAATGGCGGCGAGAAGCTGGATTGGTCGGCGATATCGCAGTTGGCGGCGAAAGATGCGGGAGAAGGACAGAAATCCGCGTAGCAGAGGCTCGATCAAAAATTGAACAGTCGCCCTGGGATGGCCGTACCTCTTTACGCGATCGGCGTCCCCGCCGCCTTGTAAATCGCTTCAATGGCAACCATATCCTTCAGGCCCTCTTCGCCGTCAGAGAGCGGTTCTTTATTGTTGCGGATGCAGCCCACGAAATGTTTCGCCTCCAGCGTGAACTGCGAGGGAGTCGTGGCGCCCTTATTTTCTTCATCCACGGTCTGACCCTTCACGTACCCGCTGTAGTGCACGCTGCCGTAATTGAAAGCTGGCGCCACAATGAAGTTTCCCGTTTCGCCGTTGACGTTCACGAAATTCGGCCCGCGCGCGCCATACGAACTGCCGCAGGCAGCGATGATGCCGGAGGGGAACTTCATCGTCCACTCAATGGACTGATCCACTTCCGCGAAACGTCCGCTCTTATCCAGCGTTGAAACAACCGCGGTGAAATCGGTAGGCTCCTCGCCAACAATGTGCCGGATGGTGTTCAGCGGGTAAATGCCAAGGTCCATGAGCGAACCGCCGCCTCCGTACTTTTTGGTCAGCCGCCACTCTCCCGCCGCCATTTCGCCGTAAAAACCTCCCTGGAACGATTGCACTTGCCCAATGTCGCCAGCCTTGACAGCCTGAAAGACGCGGTTCCACATCGGGTCGTACTGGATGCGGTAAGCAATCATCAGTTTCACTTTGGCTTGGCGGCATGCGTCAATCATCTTGCGGCACTCGGCGCTGGAAATTGCCATGGGCTTTTCGCACAGCACATGCTTGCCCGCCTCCGCCGCGCGTATGGTGTATTCGCAATGCATGTTGTTGGGAAGGCCGATGTAAACAAAGTCCACATCCTTGTTGTCGCGAATGCGGTCGAATGTGTCGTAGGTGTAGATACCGGACTTCGGGACGCCGTACTTTCCGGCGTATTGTGCTCCCTTGGTCTCGGGATGGCCGGTGACCAGACCCGTGAGCCTAGCGCCCGCGGACGAGTCCGCGCACGCCCGCATGAAGATGTCGCAAATTCTTCCCAAACCAATGGCCGCGTAACCCAGCGGCTTTCCTGAGGAGGCAACAGTTTGCGCGAAGGTTGGTAGCGAGCCCCAGGCCATGGCCAGGGCAGAGAGTTTGGCAAAGTCGCGTCGATCCATGGCAGATACTTTATTCCTGCGATGCTGGAAATGTCGAGCGCCTAAAAATTGGCGAGGTGTTTCGCCAGCGGGACGATCACATGAAACAAACAATGTGGACTGAAGAAAGGCCGCGAGAATGCAGAAAAATCGAAACTGCCACGCATGAGTTTATGCGCCACGAACGACGTCTGGCACTGTCAATTTGGATCCGGCAATTTAAATGGGCCGACAACCAAGAAGCGGTGACATTCCTTGGCTAGCGGCCCATTCGATCCTGGATAGGATCGGAGGTGATACCTTTATGCTAGTCCCATCGAAACAGAAGTCAACACTTCTTTCTGTGTTTTTCGGCCATGTACTGCGATATCCAGATAATCCCTTAGGAATGCTTCTAAGGCAATCCTGCCCTTGAATAGACTTCAAATGCACTCGTGATTCGTTGACACTATCCGCCTAAGAATGTTAACTTTAAGAGTTTTCTAACCCTCTACGCTCGGAACCTTTTCAGCACAACAACATATGGATGAGACAGTCAGACAAATAGGCGAATTACTGCTCGGATCGGTGCCCACGATCATCTATATGCTTTTGCTGTGGGGCGCGTATGCGGCGCTGGTGCATCGCCCGTTAATGCGCGTGCTCAAAGAGCGGCACGACAAAACAGAAGGGGCCATCGAAAAGGCGCGTGCGGATGTCGCCGCTGCTGCGGCGCGCACCTCTGAGTATGAGCAACGGCTCCGTGAGGCAAGGTCCGCGGTATTTAAGGCGCAGGAAGCCCGCCGCCAGCGAGTCGCGCAACTGCGTGCCGATGCCGTGGCACAAGCCAAGGGCAAAGCCCATGCGCAGATCGAGCAGGCCCGTCAGGCCATAGAAAGCGACAAGCAGTCGGCACAGGCAAATCTGCAGGCGGACAGCGGACGTCTGGCAGCGGAGATCATTCGTACCGTGTTGAAACCTGTGGCAGCCGAGGCTGGCCAATGATGCGAATGACTCGTCAGCGTCAATCGGAATTGGGGCGGCCGCATTTGGAAGTGTGGGCGCGAATTTTTTCGTGCGTGCTTTTCTTGGGTGTTGCTCTAGCCGCCCAACCAGCAAAGGCGTTGCAATCAGCGCAGCAACCAACAACGGCGCAAGCAAAATCCTCCAGCACTGCGTCGAATTCGCAGCCCGTAGACCAGCAAAATCCGAATTCTGCCAAGCCGGACCAGGCCACGGCAGAGCGCGCTACTCCGGATCCGGCAAAGCCGCATCGCGAAGGCCCTAACCACCAGCTCGTAGAAATGTCACGCGTTGCGGCTGGGGAATCCGCCCATAGCAACGAAAGTTCTCAACAAGTTGAGAAAGATGAAACGGCGGAGTTCAAGGAATCGCCCGCAGTGCACTGGTTGGCAAAAATCACGGGCACGACCGTGCGCCAGGCTTCGTGGCTTGGGGTGCTATTCAATTTTGGAGTGCTGATCCTTGTCGTCCTTTGGTTTTCGGTCAAGGGTCTGCCGAAAATGTTTCGCAACCGGACGGCCTCCATCCAGCAGGCAATGGCCGAAGCCCGCAAGGCCAGCGAAGATGCACGACGTCGGCTGGGCGACATCGAAGCGAGATTGACGCACCTGGATTCGGAAATCGGAAAAATCACGGCATCTGCTGAAAAGGAAGCTGTGCTCGAGGAAGAGCGCATGAAGGCCGCGACCGCTGAGGATGTTCGCAGGGTCGTGGAATCGGCGGAGCAGGAAATTGCTTCGGCGGCGAAAAATGCGCGCCGTGAACTGACCAAATACGCTGCCGATCTTGCGGTTTCATTGGCGGAAAAGCAAATTCACGTTGACCCGGTGACGGACCAGCAGTTGGTGCGCGGTTTTTCTGATCAGCTTTCGAACGGCTCCGGGAGCAAGCATAACTAATGGCTTCAGTCACCAATACCTACGCGCGCGCATTCGTGGATGTGGTATTCGACCGCCGGCTTGATGCGGGCAGAGCAGCGCGTGAGTTGTATTCTCTGGCGCAGTTGGTGGCGAGCAGCAAGCCGTTGCGCGAAGTATTTGAAGCGCCTTCGATCCCGCCGAAGCAGAAGCGAGGGTTGCTCGACGCGATTGTTGCGCGTGAAGGTATCTCGCGTGAGGTGCGTAATTTTATCGCGGTGCTAATGGACCACCGGCGCACGGCTTTTCTGAGCGCCATCGTAAAAGAATTTGAACAGGAGATGGACCGTCGGCTCGGCTTCGCGGAGGCGGAAGTGATCAGCGCGCGCGAATTAGGCGAGACGGAGCGCCGAGCGCTGGAAGCGCAAGTGGAAAAATTGAGTGGCAAGAAAGTGCGCCCCCGCTATTCGCGGGACGAATCCCTGCGCGGCGGCGCAGTGGTAAAGCTTGGCAGCACTATTTACGACGGTTCGGTGAAAGGCCGCCTGGAAAGATTGAGAGAGCAGTTGGTAGGGAATGGCTAGCAATTAGCATTCAGCACTCAGCATTCAGTAATGCACGGGCGGGAGAGCTAGCCAAGTACGTATTTAGCGGTTAGCGCTTGGCATTCGGCCAATGTGTTTTTGAAATCAGCAAGTACCTTACCTGGCTAAATGCTGAGTACTGAACGCTGAGTGCTAATTGAATCACCTCGAAATAAGCAGTCAGGTGCAGAGAAACTATGGCGCAAATCAGAGCAGACGAAATCACAGAGCTGATCCGGCAGCAGATTGAAAACTACGAATCTAAAATTTCCGTGGATGAAGTTGGCACGGTCATCACACTGGGCGACGGTATCGCGCGCGTGCATGGTCTCGACAAGGTCATGGCGGGCGAGTTGCTGGCATTTCCGCACAACATTGGCGGCATCGCCATGAACCTGGAAGAAGACCAGGTCGGCGTGGTAATCCTCGGAGATTACACCGAGATTAAAGAAGGCGACGAAGTGAAGCGCACAGGCCGCATCATGAGCGTGCCGGTGGGCGACGCTTTGATTGGCCGCGTGGTGAATTCACTTGGCCAGCCGATTGACGACAAAGGTCCGATCAGTACCAATCAGTTCATCGAACTCGAACGCCTTGCGCCGGGCGTAATTGACCGCCAGCCGGTGCGCGAGCCCATGGCGACGGGTCTCAAAGCCATTGACAGCATGATTCCCATTGGCCGCGGGCAGCGCGAGTTGATCATTGGCGACCGCCAGACGGGAAAGACCGCCGTCGCCATTGACACCATCATTAACAACAAAGGCAACGACCTCATTTGCATTTACTGCGCCATTGGGCAAAAGCGCTCTTCGGTTGCGCAGGTGGTGAAGACCCTGAGCGATTACGGCGCGATGGATTACACGATCGTTGTAGCCGCCACTGCCTCTGAACCCGCGCCGATGCTTTACATTGCGCCTTACGCGGCCTGCGCCATGGGAGAGTATTTCCGTGATAATGGCCGCCATGCGCTGGTGATTTACGACGATCTTTCCAAGCATGCCGCGTCGTATCGCGAAATTTCCTTGTTGTTGCGCCGTCCGCCGGGCCGCGAAGCATATCCCGGAGACGTTTTCTATCTCCACTCGCGCCTTCTGGAGCGTGCGTCGAAGGTGAGCCAGGCCAAAGGCGGAGGTTCACTGACCGCTCTGCCGATTATTGAAACGCAGGCTGGCGATGTTTCTGCGTACATTCCGACGAACGTTATCTCCATTACTGACGGCCAAATTTATCTGGAAACCGATTTGTTCAACCAGGGCGTCCGTCCCGCGGTGAACGTGGGACTATCCGTAAGCCGCGTCGGTGGCAGCGCGCAGATTAAGGCCATGCGCCAGGTTGCTGGCAGCCTCAAGCTTGATCTTGCGCAGTACCGCGAACTGGCGGCGTTTGCGCAGTTCGGCAGCGATCTCGACAAGGCCACGCAGAACCAGCTCAATCGTGGACAGCGGTTGGTGGAAGTGTTGAAACAGAAGCAGTATTCGCCACTGCCGTTCTCGAAGCAGATTTTGATCATCTTCGCGGGGACGACCGGGCTGTTGGATGATCTCGCGATTGATCAGGTGCGTGACTTCGAAGCGGAACTTTATCGCTATGTGGATTCGACGAATCCCGGTCTGCTGAAATCCATTATGGACAAAAAAGTTCTCGATGACGCGCTGAAGGCGGACATGACGCGCGTGATCAAAGAATGCAAGGAAACATTCGTGGCTGAGCGGCAAGCGGTAGCAGCGAAGTAACGACCAAAGACCAAGGACCAACGACGGGTTATGGCAAACATTCTCGACATCCGGCGGCGTATTCGCAGCGTGACCAACACGCGGCAGATTACGAAAGCCATGAAGATGGTTTCGGCGGCCAAGCTGCGCCGCGCCCAGGAGCGCGCCTTGGCGGCGCGTCCTTATGCGCAGATGTTGACGAACGTGCTCAAGTCGCTTGTTGCCCGAACCGATATTTACGATCCGGAAACTGGCGAACCGCGGCATCCGTTGCTTGTGCAACGCCCCGAAGAAAATGTTCTTATTCTTGTCGTCACCGGCGATAAAGGGCTGGCGGGCGCGTTCAATACCAATATCCTGAAGGCTGCGACGAAATTTCTGGAATTGAAGCACGGAAAGAACATCGAGATTGAAGCCGTGGGACGCAAGGGGCGCGATTTCCTGCGTCGACGTTATCCGATGGCCGAGCCGCGAAAGGCAGATTCCAAAGACGCTGCCCGCACAACCGTTGTCGCCGAAAAGGTCGGGGTGCTGAATAAAGTTGAATACTCGCTGGCGGCGGAAATCGCCGAGCGCGTGATTGAGCGTTACAGCCGCGCCGAAATTGATTCGGTCTATCTTGTGTTCAACGAGTTTAAATCGGTAATCGCGCAGCGCTTGGTCGTGGAGCAAATTCTTCCCATTGAAAAAGTCGGCGAAACCACGGTGACGCAAGCGGAGGAAATGGACCTGGAAGCTCGGAAACACGCCATTGAAGCCGCGAAGGGAACTGGCGTCGGGCTGCGTCCACCGGACACGCATGAAGTAGATGAGGCCGCGGCGAAATTCGCTACCGCGCCCGTGGATTACATTTACGAGCAGCCGCCCGAAGAGCTGTTCCGCTCGCTGCTTCCGAAATATATTGGCGTGCAGATTTTTTACGCGTTGCAGGAATCGGTGGCTGCGGAACATGCGGCCCGCATGACGGCAATGGAAGCGGCGACAAACAACGCCACGGACATGATTGACTCGCTGACGCTCATTATGAACCGGGCGCGGCAGGCGAAGATCACGAAAGAGATTATTGAGATTGTCAGCGGCGCGGCAGCGGCTTCATAAGCACTCAGCATTCAGCAGTCAGCATTCAGTCTTGATATTTATAAATAAGCTTTACTGGCTGAATGCCAATTGCTGAGTGCTGAATGCTAATCGCTAATCGCAAAGTGAGTATCTGTGCTGCACTACAAAGGAACCTATGCCAGAGAACATCGGACAAGTCATACAAATTACCGGCCCCGCGGTGGACGTGCAATTCACCGAAGCCAACATGCCTCCCATTTACCAGGCGCTGCGTGTGCTGAGCGACGGTTTCCAGGTGCCGCACCCGATCAGCGTGATCGTTGAAGTGCAGCAGCATCTTGGTGAAGGACGCGTGCGTTGCGTCGCCATGGAAGCCACCGACGGCATGGTGCGCGGCATGAAAGCGATTGATCTGGGCGCGCCCATTTCCGTGCCAGTAGGACATGCCACGCTAGGCCGCGTGATGAACGTGATCGGCGAGCCAGTGGACAATCTTGGGCCCATCCAAACCAAAGAACGGAATCCCATTCATCGCCAGGCTCCCGCATTCGACGAGCAGGCGACCAGCGCCGAGATGTTTGAAACCGGCGTGAAAGTCATTGATCTTATTCAGCCATTTTTGAAGGGCGGCAAAATCGGATTATTCGGTGGCGCGGGCGTGGGAAAGACCGTCGTCATCATGGAGCTCATCAACAACGTCGCCAAGCAGCATGGCGGATTTTCCGTGTTTGCGGGTGTTGGCGAGCGTACGCGTGAAGGCAATGATTTGTGGTTGGAAATGTCTGAGTCCGGCGTCATCAAGCCCGGCGACTCGGATAAATCCAAAGCGGCGTTAATCTACGGCCAGATGACCGAGCCTCCCGGCGCGCGTCTTCGTGTGGCTTTGACCGGACTGACTGTCGCGGAATATTTCCGTGACGTCGAAGGCGCCGACACGCTGTTGTTCGTGGACAACATTTTCCGTTTCACTCAGGCAGGCTCGGAAGTTTCCGCGCTGCTGGGCCGCATGCCCAGCGCAGTGGGTTACCAGCCTAACCTGGCGACGGAGATGGGCGAGTTGCAGGAGCGAATTACTTCCACGAAGAAAGGTTCTGTCACGTCCGTGCAAGCAATTTACGTTCCTGCTGATGACTTAACCGATCCGGCCCCGGCAACCACGTTTGCTCATCTTGATGCGACTACCGTACTTTCGCGTGCGCTGACCGAGATTGGAATCTATCCTGCGGTTGATCCGCTGGCCTCCACGTCACGCATTCTTGATCCGCGAATCGTGGGCCAGGAACATTACGACGTCACGCAACAGGTTAAGAAGACATTGCAGACTTACAAAGACCTTCAGGACATCATCGCGATTCTCGGCATTGATGAACTCAGCGAAGACCAGAAGCTGACCGTGGCACGCGCCCGCAAAATCCAGCGCTTCCTTTCACAACCGTTCTTCGTGGCCGAGCAGTTTACCGGCGCTCCCGGACGTTACGTAAAGATCGCCGACACGGTCAAGGGCTTCAAGGAAATCGTGGAAGGCAAGCACGACGCGATTCCCGAGCAGGCGTTTTACATGAAGGGAACCATTGACGAAGTGCTGGAAGCGGCTGAGAAGATGAAGGCAGCGGCATAAAAGCGTCGTTGGTCATTGGTCGTTGGTCTTTGGCCCACGGCCCGCAACTATGAGCATTTGCCAACGACCAAGAGCCAACGACCAACGACTTGAAAAATAAAATTAGCAATTAACAATCACCATGCCAGACACTCTCCAACTCGAAATCGTCACCCCGGAAAAAATGGTGGTGAAGGACGTCGCGCAGGAAGTCCAGATTCCCGGCAAAGGCGGATACCTGGGAGTTCTTCCTGGCCATGCGCCGCTGATTACCGAGCTGGCAATTGGCGAGATTGTTTATAAGAACGCGAACGGCACGCAAAGGCTTGCTGTGGCTTGGGGATTTGCAGAAGTGCTGCCGGATAAAGTCACCATTCTTGCCGAAAGCGCGGAGAAGCCAGCCGAAATTGATGTGAAACGCGCGCAGGAAGCCAAAACCCGCGCCGAACAATTGCTCAAAGCGGGCGGCCCTGACTTGGACTATGGCCACGCGGAAGCCGCCCTTCAACGCGCGGAAACACGGCTGCAGGTCGCAGAGAAGAAGTAGTCGTTTTTTGGAAGTAGGAGTTCCCGCATCCACGGCGAGCTCCTGAAGCAATCAGCGACGTTCAATCAACTACTTTGAGCTAGCCCCCTCCACAATCCATGCTCCTCCGCACATGGCCAGCGCAATGAACGCGCTCGTCCATTCATTTCCATTTCTCAGGTGTGCGGCAACGCGCGGCGCATGAAGAATGATGACCCACGACAGGAACATTGTTCCCAGCAGAATGGTGGCCAGCCGCGCCTGCCCTTTGGTGGCGATGCTTACGGCTGCGGCAATAAATGCCGTCCCCACGAAATAAGCCCAGAAAAGGCGATAGGGAATCCATGCGGGAATTAGCGTGGAAATGAAGTGAGCGTAAAGGAAATGCTGAATGCCAAAAACAATCAACGGCACGCCGTAGAAAACACGGCCAAACGACCCCAGGCCCGCGAGCACGAGCGCGGCGCCGCACAGGCATGTAAGTTCAGCGGCGCTCGTCCAACGACGGGGATCGTGCAGATGCCTAACCAGTCCCGGAACGTAAAGAAATACCACATACAGAAAGAGCACGGCAGCCAGCAGGGAAGCTGTAAATTGCGTCATTCGCTTCGTCGCCAGCAAGACGCCAACAAGAAGCAAAAATGCGCCTATCACCGCCGCCCACAGCGGACGCGTGAGAATCCAGGGAGGTCCCGCTACCGGGCCATGGACGGCAAAGACGTAGAGAAAATGCTGAAGCCCAAAAAATATGAGCGCGAGTGAGAAAAAAATATGGCCGAATTTTGTAGTCATAACTATGAACTGTTTAAGTACGCCGCTTACTATTACGGACGCGGGCAGTGCCCGCGTCCGTTGATTGACTGAAATGTTTTGCTACTATGGTTTTGGAGTTTTATTTCCTGCGTCTTTGCTCTGGATGGAAAGCAGTTCCACTTCAAAGATGAGCGTTGAGTCAGGCCCCAGGTCCGGAGAGGGCGACCGCTCGCCATACGCGAGGTTCGAGGGAATAAAGAGCTGCCATTTTGAACCCACGGGCATAAGCTGAAGGGCTTCCGTCCACCCCTTAATGACGCCGCTTACGGGAAAGGTTGCTGGCTGTCCACGCTTGTAGGAGCTGTCAAATTCCTTGCCATCCACCAGCGTGCCGCGATAATTGCAAACGACCGTGTCGCTGGCCGTAGGCTTGGGCCCAGTGCCCGTCGTAATGACTTTGTATTGCAGGCCGCTGGGCAGCGCGACGACCCCTGGTTTGCTTTTGTTGGCGGCGAGGAATGCTTCACCTGCTTTTTTGTTGGTCTCGGCTTCTTGCTGCATCTTGGCCTGCTGCGCTTTCTGAACTTGCGTTCGCACTTCCGTCATGACTTGGCGGGCTTCTTCTTCCGTGATCAGGGGTTTGTTCCCGGCGATGGCGTCTTTCATTCCGCGGGCCACGATGTCAGGGTCCACCTCAACGGATTGTTCATGCATCCCCGTACCGATGTTCATTCCCAGAGCGTAACTGAATTTTTGTTTTTGCGTCGTCAGCGCCAAGGCGTGACTTTTCGCCGCCGTTGCCGTATGGTGCGTGGCCGCGGCTGCGGTTTTAGGTTTCGTGGATTGGCTTTTTGCCGGCGTGGCCGGAGTCGAAGATGTCTGCGCCTGGGAACCATTGGTTCCCGCGAGCATCCCAAACGCTAGCAGGGGGACTGCGATGAAAAGTTTTTGCATATAGAAGATATTGTCCCATTGAAGCGCATTTTTGGCGAATGTTTGACCGCGCCGGAAGTGCAGTAATAAACAGTCTTAACTAGGGCAATAAACTACTTGGCTAATCCACGGTCGAAGATTACGATATGTGCCCATGAAAGATGCAGTGCTGAAACCCAACGCCAAGACACACATCACTGCGGATCAAGCTGCTATGAGTAATGACACTAAAGCATTCTGCCCAGAATGCGGAAAGCCTGTCAGGCTCCATCGCAAACGAAAACCGGGCGGACAACCAAATCATTTTGAGCATTTGGATCGGGCTGGAAAATGTCCTCGGCACTACAACCGTTAGCCCTTCTTTTTCCGCGCCCACTTCCGTGCGTTGCGGTGCAGTTCTTTCTTTTCTCGCTTCAAGACTTCCGCCTTAGGTACTGACATGACGGAACGGAAGACACGCTGGAAATTGCTTAACTGGTTATCGCATTACATTAAGCCTTCAATTCTTCGGAAGGCTTAACTAGCACAGTTACCGGTTATTTTTCGAGGATGCGCCTGGCTCTCCCCCGGCGGGCGCTATCGTCTTCACCTTGATGGTCTTCGCCGGAATGCCCGCCACAATATGAAAGGGTTCCACGTTCTTCGAAGCCACGCCCATGGACCCGACCATGCCGTGTTCAGCGACCTTCACCCCGCTCAGGACTGTCGCATGATACGTGACCCGTGCTTTCGGCCCGATTTCCGTTTTGTGATTGGCGATGATCATTCCATCGTTTAAATCATGGGAGTGCGTGTACACGTTGGCATAGTCGGAGATCGAACTGCCCGCGTGGATGATCAGTTCGCCGCGGTCGTCGAGCAGGACATATTTGTGAATGGTGCAGTTGTCTTCAATGGTGAGGTTGTAGCCGAACGTGACTTCCACTCCGTGGAAAAATTTCACGTTCTTGCCGCAATGTTTTAAAACATGCCGAGCGAGCATGGCACGCACGCGGTAGCCGAGACCGTGGTTTATTCCCAAAGGAGACCGGTCATACATCATCCAAAACCAGATCAGAGGCTTGCGTTCGGCGTATTTTGCGGCGTCCACGTCTCCGTAGTATTCGGGCTCGAGCGTTGCATTGCGCGGATCAAAAGAATGCACCAGCGTTTGCGTCGCTAAAGGATCGCTGGCGTCCGGTGTCCGGTAGGGCTTTCCCAGATAGAGCTCGTGCAGCGCATCGCGAACCACATCGCAACGGTGCTCAGGATCACGTTTGGCGAACTCGTGGTCCAGTTGGTCAATCCATTGCTGAAAACTTTGTTCCGCTTCGGGAGTGGTTTTCAGTAAACGATATTCGTATCGTGGCATGTTTGCCTCAGTTGTGGGATGGGCTAAACCATAGCATATTGAGTTGAGGGGGCGCGGGCGAGGACGCCCGTCGCTCGTCTGGAACTCACAAATTCGGCATTTGTTCCGCATTCGTTACTGATCTGTGCAAAACCTAGAAAATTTTTCTATCTCCGCACCGGAAAAGAAGTTATAGTGATTTTGCTCGCGGTTCCCTGACGACAACTGACTGGCTGATGGCGCGAAAAAGTCCGACCATCGTGCAGGAGGAGTTGTATTCCCCGGATGAGGAGATGTCGCGCGAAGAAGATTCGCGCATGTTCGACCTCGACGTGGAAAAAGAAGCGCCTTTTCTGCGCGCGCAAAAGCGCGTCTCCGCTCGCCGCGGTACACTCCCTAAAAAAACTGCCACGCGCCTGTTGTGGGCGGCATTCGGCCTGAGCGTGCTTGTGCTCTGCGCAATCGCAGCGGCAACCGCATATCACTATGGCGAGCGCGATTGGCGCTTCCGAGTGGAATCCAGCGACGACATTGAAACTTCCGGCCTTCAGAACGTCACCCGGGCCCAGGTGATGGATGTGCTGGGCGGCGACATCGGGCGCAATATCTACTTTATTCCTCTCGCGCAGCGCCAGGCGCAGCTTGAACAGATTCCGTGGGTGCAGTCGGCCAGTGTGATGCGCTTCGTCCCTAATCGCCTTAGGATTGTCATTCACGAACGGACGCCAGTGGCCTTCGCGCGGGTCGGGTCCAAAATTCTGCTTGTGGATGCGGCTGGAACGTTGATGGAACTGCCGCAAAAAAGAACATATTCATTTCCCGTAATTGTCGGGATGAGTCCGAATGAGCCGCTTTCCACCCGCGCCGCCCGCATGGAGCTTTACAACGACCTCGTCAGTCAGCTCGACTCCGCTGGCGGGCGCTACTCGCAGGACATCAGCGAAGTGGATTTGAATGATCCAGATGACGTGAAGGTATTGACCTCTGGGCCCGATGGTGAAGTGCTCATACATCTGGGATCTTCGGACTATTTGCATCGCTACCAGGTTTATGTTGCTCACGTGCGCGAGTGGCACCAGCAGTTCAGCAAGATTGATTCCGTGGATTTGCGCTACGACCGTCAGATTGTTGTGAACCCTGACCTGGGAAACTTGAAGCCGCAAGCGCCGCTCTCCGCGAATGCGGCAAAGGCTGCCATGGCGGCCGGAGTAAAGCAGGCTGCGCTGGTGAATTATGAGCGCATCGCCGCGAACGCGTCTGCCGCTGCAACGGCGAAAAGCAACCCATGGCCCAAGAAAATACCGGCGAAGGTGGAAGCTAAGCCGCTTGCCTCCCATGCGTCGCGGCCAGCAACATCGAAATGGGCGCGCAAGCCGGCGGTGGTCAAGGCGAAGCCGAAATATCAGGCGCACGTTGTGAAAAAGCCCGCCGCGCGAGCGGCTCATCAGGCTGGGCGTATTGAGAGGGCTTCGCTGACTAAAAGCGCAAACGCACGAACGGTGATTCGGCCAAAGCCTACGAACGCGCACGCTACGAATGCGCCGCGCGCGGTGACCGCGAAGAAGTCATCGAAACCCAGTCCATCCATTCCCAAAGATCGGAACGAGGAATGATCAAATTTATGGAGTCCATCGATAAGCATGAGTAACGCGTACCAGAATTTCGTGACGGCGATTGACGTAGGCAGCGCCAAGACCTGCGTGCTGGTCGCCGAGATGACCGAGAGCGGCCTGCGCTACCGGGGGCATGGATTCGCTGAATCGCGCGGCTCGCGCAAGGGCATCATTGTTGATCTCGATAAAGCCGTCGCGTCCATTCAAAAAGCGGTAGAGCAGGCCGAAGATGCATCCGGCGCGCCCATTGAACATGCGATTGTTGGCGTTGCTGGAGCGCATATTCGGGGCATGAACACGCACGGCGGTCTTACCTTCGGGTCGCGTGCGCGGGAGATTGCGCGCGATGAAATTCGCCTTGCCGTGGACAAGGCCCGCACTATTCCGCTCACTGCCGACCGCCAGGTGCTGCATCTTTTGCCGCAGGAGTTCATTCTCGACGAGCAAAGCGGCGTGCGCGATCCGCTCGGCATGATGGCCACGCGGCTTGAAGTGCGGGTGCATATGATAACGGCGGCCTCGAATGCGGCGCAAAACGTAATTACGGCAGTGAATCGCGCTGGCGTTCATGTGGACGACACAGTCTTCGAGCCGCTCGCTTGCGCGGACGCGGTGCTGCGCAATGACGAACGGGAAATGGGAGTTTGCCTGGCGGAAATGGGCGCGGGCTCGACGAGCCTGATCGTATTTCAGGAAGGTGCGGTCGCGCATACCGCCGTTATTCCCATCGGAGGCGACCATTTCACCAGCGATCTTTCGGTAGGGCTTTGCACTCCGGTCGCGGAAGCGGAAAAGATCAAAAAACTTTTTGGAAATGCCGTGGTTACGCTGATTCCTGACGGGAATGAAGTGGAAGTGCCGTCGGTGGGCGACCGCGCCTCGCGGCTGATTTCTCAGCGCGTTGTCGGCGAAATCCTGGAACCGCGTGCCCGCGAGCTGTTCGAAATGATTCGCGACAATCTTCGCCATAGCGGCATGCTCGACTTGTGCGTGGCTGGAATCGTGCTGACCGGAGGCGCGTCGCGCCTTGCTGGCACATTGGATGTAGCGGAATCGATGCTGCGGCGCGAGGTACGGTTGGCATGGCCGACGCCGTTACCAAAAATGCCCGCGGCATTTGCCGAACCGGAATTCGCTACGGTATTGGGCATGATTTTTTATGGGCAGCGCGCCCGCTCCGCCCGCGGCGGGCAGGACGGCCGCTGGAGTTCGCGATTGAAGGCGATGTTTGTAGGAAAGGGTGCATAAAAGTTGTCATGCTGAGCGGAAACAAACTTCGCGATAGCGAAGTTTGTGAAGTCGAAGCATCCCTAGGGGAAAGAGATTGCCGATTGTAGGGGTTCTTCGTCGCTTCGCTCCTCAGAATGACAAGGGAGATAGAGCAGCAGGCAGTACCAGCAAAAGTACGACGTAAGCAAATTCATTCAGGGCGGTAACGATGAAAAAAGAAAACGGGAACGACATTCGCATAAGCTTCAACGAAGAGGCCCGCAATGACGCAAAGATCAAGGTCATCGGCGTGGGTGGAGGCGGCGGCAACGCCGTAAACCGCATGATTGAAGCGGGGATGGAAGGAATTGAATTCATCGCCGCCAACACGGACTTACAGGCGCTGCGTCTTTCCCGCGCTCCCGCGAAAATTCAGTTGGGCGTGAAGCTCACCAATGGTCTTGGCGCTGGAGCGAATCCTGAAATCGGTCGCAAAGCTGCTCTTGAAGATTCCGACAAAATTATCGAAGCGCTCGAAGGCGCGGACATGGTTTTCGTGACCACCGGACTTGGCGGCGGCACCGGAACCGGCGCCGCCCCGATCATCGCCTCGCTCGCCAGCGAAATGGGTGCATTGACCGTTGCCGTCGTTACCAAGCCATTTGCGTTTGAAGGCAAACGTCGCATGCAACAGTCAGAGCGCGGGATTTCTGAGCTAATGGATTCCGTGGACACCACCATCGTCATCCCCAACGAAAAATTGCTCGCCGTTGCGCAGGACGCCGGATTCTTCGAGTCGTTCCGCGTCGCTGACGACATTCTTCGCCAGGGCGTGCAGGGCATCTCTGACATCATCACCATCCCCGGCATCATCAATCGCGACTTCGCGGACGTGAAGGCGATCATGGCGGGCATGGGATACGCCGTTATGGGCGCGGCCACGGCCAACGGTACGCGGCGCGCCACCGAAGCCGCGCAGAAGGCGATTGCCTCACCGCTGCTCGAAGCCGGAGCCATTGACGGTGCTCGCGGCATTCTCATCAACATCACCGGATCATCTTCGTTGAAGCTCGCCGAAGTGCAGGAGGCTTGCTCCATCATTCAGAACGCCGCGCATGAAGATGCCAACATCATCTTCGGCGCAGTGCTAGATGAAAAGATGAAAGATGCTGTAAAGATCACGGTGATCGCGACCGGATTCAAAGATTCAGACATGCGCAGCCGTCAGGAAAGCCGCCTGGGATTTGCCATGCCGGAGATCAACTATCCGCCGCAGCGTGACTATTCCCATCGCGAAATCATGCCTGATCCCGAGCTTGCGATGGTGATGGAAGCGCCCGAACACGCGATCACCGAGGCCGTCTCTCCACAACCGATGCAACAAACCCCGCAGTTTGATCAGGACGATCTCGAAGTGCCCGCATTCCTGCGCAAGCGCAACGAGATGTAAGAAGTTTTTCGCCGCAACGCGAAGGGGAGCAGAAGCAACTCTGCTCCTCATTTTTATTGACGGCAATCTACAAAAACATGTCATCCCGACGTTGAGCGTACCGAAGACGGAGGAACCTTACGACGGCCAGCCACTTCTCAGGGATTGGCAGGAGTGTTACTCCCCGATGGCAGCATAGGCAACTCGATCCGACGTAAGGTCCCTCGCAAAAGCAACTCGGGATGACATGCTTTTCAAGTTGAAAAGTGGGTGAGGCAGTTGAACAAACTGCATTTCCCATCCTTTTCAGCTTTTTCGCGTCTCCCGTGGACCTGCTTTTTCGGACGCATTCATCTTCCACAAAATCTGCCGCAGAATCCCCAGCCAAAGTTCAGCATCGCCCTGGCGCAGGTTCAGTCGCCGCACCATGCGGCGTAATTTCTCTTCGCTGGAAGGGGCTGTGCGAGTATTAATGAATTCACTCTTCAGCAGCGTTTCAACCAGCAATGCAGTCATGCGATCCAGTTCACGGGCTGGCGCTGTAGCATCTTCCTTTTTTGAAATCGCGATCTTCGTTTCGCGCGCCAATTCGTAGAGGCAAACGGCAACAGCCTGACCCAGGTTCATCGATATATGGTCGTCGCGCGTGGGGATATGCATCAGCCAGTGGCAGTGGCTCATGTCGTCATTGGAAAGTCCGAACCGCTCTGAGCCAAACAGTAAAGCCACCGGACTGGCTGGAAGTCTTTTAAGAATTATCCGCGCGCCGTCTTTCAGCACCTTGAGCGGATGCTGCAATTCGCGGTGGCGTATCGCTGTAGTCCCCACCACGAGCCGGCAGTCCGCGATGGCCTCCGCGACTGTCGCATATTCCTGCGCTTGCGCGAGCAGATCGGTGGCATGTACGGCCGAGCGCGCTTCCCTAAACGCAACCTGATAGGGATTGACCACGCGCAAATGGCGAAAGCCGAAGTTGCTCATGGCACGCGCTGCGGCGCCAATGTTGAGTGGATTGCGCGCGGCCACCAGCACCACGCGCAGATTGTCGAATTTGTTGGAGGCTGGCACGCAGGGTAATTTTATAGCCTGTGCGCCTCATCTTCGTCCTTGGCCAATCTGTTTCTCATGATTCTTTCAAATCTTCGTTCAATGCGGACGCGCCTCGGCGGCCAGTCCCTTGTCATACATCGCGCCGTAATCCAGATACTGTTCCACCACGCCGGGATAACTGAGGTCCACTTTCTGGACGCGTCCATCTTTCCCAAACTCCGGGGTCAGCTTTGCATTGATGCCGCCCCAATAGATTGGGATATCGAGTTTGTTATAGCGGGCAACGATCTGGTCGCGCAGCGCAGGATCAAAATGGACAGCATATTTATTCACCAGTGCTTTAATCGCATCGTAATCGCCCTCGGCCTTGATGCGCATAAGTTCCGCCAGCAGCATGCCAACGCCCTGATGCATTTTCTGATAATCCTGCACCTGGACGTAGGTTTTGCCGTCGCGGTCAAACTGCGTGATCGCGCCGGGCACTTTGTCGCGAATGTAGTTGACGATCAACTGCCGGTCACGCGCGTGGTCTTCTTCAATGGTGTCGCCTTTGGGCATGCGGCGAAGTTGCAGCAAAGCAGTGCTGGCGGCAATATCGTACATGGTTTTGCCCACTTCTTCCTGGTTGGAGATGAGTCCCAGTTCTTTGAGCTTCGGGTCCCAAACGTTCCAATAAGCCATCAGGTCGGCGCGGCCTTCTTCGAGCGTGGAAAAATATTCTTTTAAATAAGATTCCGCGCCGCCTTTCAGCCGGTCGCTGAGCTTTCCGGAACCGTGTCCGATGACTTCATGCATCGCGGTCAGCAGGTCTTCGGCCTCATCCCCATATTTTTTGTTGCGTTCGGCAATCTCGGGAGTGGCGGAAAACTCGTCAGCGGCTTTATGGCCCACAGCTTTGTTGAAAGCGCGAGTGCTGCTGGTAAAGAGGAAGTTCTTGGTGCCGTACTTTTCGTGAATTTCGTTCTCGTTGGGAAGGTTGTCGCCGATGGTATTCACCTCCATGTCCGCAGTTTCGATGACGGTTTCAATCGCTTTCACAACCGGCGGCTTGAAATCGTGCTTTTTGTACTGCGCGTCCCATGGCGCTTTCTGTTCAAAGTACTCAGCATTCTCAGCCAATTTCGCCATTTTGTCCGTAACTGGCTTGTCGGTGATGCATACGAAACTTTCCGCCGCCGCCTTGGTTCCATGCGCGTCCCGGTAAATCTCAACAAAGCCGTTTTCAAAATCAACCGTGGCGTTGTTCTGCACCCAGTCAGTGCCAAATTGGACCCAGTCTTTGCGATCTCCGGTCTGGTAGTAACGAATCAAGTCCCCGATCACCTTGGCCTGCGCCGGATCTGCCACACGCTGCGCCCTGGCAAAATATTCATTGGCGCGCTTCAGATAAATGGCATAAAGCCCCGGCGGGATTTTCCCATCCGGCGTTCCCGCGCGATAGACCTCTTCATGCAACTTGCCATCCTTATCTTTCACGACACGTGAATTCAGGGCGTGTACGCCATTGAAATCCTTAAGATCATTCAGCGTGACGCCGCCCTCATAAAACGTATTCGAGCTGGCCTGGATGATGTCCTTACCATTTTGCGGACTCTTCGCGGTGATCATGGGCTCGAAATTAGGATCGAATAGCGAGGGCCGGAGGTCTTCCAATTCTTTGTTCAATTGAGCAACGCTTGCAAGCGGCGGAAGGTTGGCGTAGCTGGTTTTGAAGGCGCCATCTTTCTGCGCGGCGAGGGCTGCATTCTTTAGTTGTTCGAAAGTAAACGCGGGCAAAAATTTCTGAGACGTTTCCACGCTGTGATTTCCGCGATCGGCCCAGAATAGTTCAGCGAATGAAATAATCTTGGGCCGCGTAGAGGGATCAATGGCGCCTGAATGCGCGGCGAGTTCTTCGAGTAGCCGCTTTTGCCGCACGCCGAAGCGCGAGAATTGATCGTAAACAATGGGATCAATTGCAATGGAGGCCTGGCTCAGCCAATATGCCAACTCCTGCTGCCGGGCATCAAGCGACTTAAAGCTGTCTGCACTCACGCGGATAAATCCGGTAGAGCCCACGCGCGCAACCAGCGAACTGGATGCAGGCGTGTTTTCCTGGGCGGCCGCAAATGGCAAAAAGATGAAAATACAAATAACAATTTGCAGCGCAGCTTTGTTCTTGTTCATGCAACCTCCATATTTAGCGCATTGGATGCAAGTTTAGTCCGCTCGGGAGCGCCGCGCCATTCCCTAATAACCGAAAACTGCTTCGCGGAAAAAACACGCTAACTTTCGCCGCAGTTTTCGGTCAAAAGAAGTCGCGGAACGAAGAGCCGCTTGCATTCGTATTGGGAGATATGTTTCCGCAACAGGGAAGGACCATCATGAAGAAAAACGCTCTTGGTATTCTGCTGGCAGTTTTTTGTCTGGCGATGTTGGCTGCTGCTCCGGAATCATCTTCCGACCATCCGCAATTTACCGCTAAGAATGAACTGATGGCGCCCGCCGACTACCGGCAATGGGTCTTTCTCTCTTCCGGGTTGGGCATGAGCTATAGCCCACAGGGCGCAGACCATCCCATGTTTACCAATGTTTTTGTGCCGCAGTGGGCCTATAACGAGTTTCTGAAGAGCGGCAAGTGGCCAGACCACTCGATGTTCGTCGTCGAAGATCGCGGATCGGAAACCAAAGGTTCTATCAACCACGGCGGCCGCTTCCAAACCGATCGCATGGGCATGGCCGTTGAGGTAAAAGATGAAGCGCGCTTTCCCGACAAGTGGGCTTATTTTGGTTTCAACGGAGATGCGCAGACTTCCAGCGCAGCTCCTAAACAAGTCTGCTGGCAATGCCACGAAGATCACGCGGCCGTGGAGCACACATTCGTGCAGTTTTATCCCACGCTCAAGCCTGTGGCGCAAAAATTCGGCACGTATAAGGCAAGCCGGGAACAGGTGCAGTAGTTTCTCTCCTAGGCGCTCTGGGACGAACGAAAGGGATTTATGTGCAAAACCTTTCCACATCGGGGAGTGTCAAAGGAGTAACCCGCCGCTTAGGTTACGAAAGTTCGTAGCACGCTTGAAAATATCCGTAAACATATTCCTATCAGCCGCTTAGGAGCTATGCCCCGGAGTACTCCGGGAATTACTTTTATATTGCCTCAAGCTGAGAATCTCCCGTACTATCAGAGAGTTGCAGGAAGTTGGCCAGATTTCCTGAACGCTGGCCAGATTTTTGCAGTCTAAGTAGCCGTACAAGATTCCGGGGACAGGGTAAATAAGAAGTGAAATCCTTCAAAAATTCCGCACTCGTACATTTTGTATTCTCCGCCGTGGTGATTT
>JANWKU010000158.1 GCA_025451215.1 Terriglobales bacterium | reverse complement strand
TCCGGCTCCAACAAAGTAGGAAAACAGCACCGTTGGTGCGGTGCCTAGGCAGACACCGGTACCACCCGCGTTTACGTACAGGTTTTGGTACCCAACAATATTCGGCTGGCTCCCAGAGACGCCGGCTTTGTTCACGGGAAAAACGACATAGTCACTGCAACTCGGCGCATTAGTGACGCTGAACTGCCACTTTGCGGGGTAGATGCCCGGCGCAACTCCGGCTCCGCCGAGTGTGGCGCTCCAATCCCGGTCCAGAGGTGGGGACATTTGTGGCCCCTTATCCTTTCCCTCTTTTCTGTCTTTATCTTTATCAGAGCGAGGATGCTCACGGCGCTTGTGCTGTTGGAAAGTGAATCGCGGATCGCTAACGATTTTGTTCCACTTCTCAAACGAGCCGCTTTTCATCGCTTCATCAAACGTTCCAGGATTGGAGAACACCTTGCGGTGGTGGGTCCAGTCTTCGGGAAAGCCGGAATTTTCGTTCTGCGCGAAGGACAGACCTGCCGCAAGAGCAGCCACCACGATTACGCTAGCGAGACGAAGGAACGATGTCAGCATGCCGCACAGCGCATTTTGAATATCGGATGGTTTGTTGTCGGCGTCTAGATTGCAGAGTTGTGCCATGTTGGTTTATCTTCTAAATCTTTGCTCGCCTCTTTCAGTTGTGCGATTTCATCCTAGGACGCTGCGAGAGAGACGCAAGAGTAATCGACCGTTCAGACTGTGGAAAAGGTGATGGCTGTGGAAAACATGGTATTTCGGGGCTGTGCTAGAATCCTGCGCACAGAGATTCGTGCATGATTGGCGAACCGAAATTCGAACCGGATGATGGTAACTGCGAGTTTGAGGTATGCGAATCCTGCAAAATATCGCGCGTTCGGGCCCCAAGTTTCCAAGTTGGTTTGTGAAACCCACAGGAAGGACGTTACTCCGGGCACATAGAAATATAAATTGTAGCGTTGGCGTGGGCGGCCGAGGGGACAATCTTTTGACCGACAGATATATTTTTGTCCTGGGGGCAGGGATAACTCCGATATAGACTGAAGCGGGGAATGGGGATTAACTCATACGAGTAGATATACTCACTTGAATAAGTATTTCTAACCGCCATAACCTGTCTAGTTAATTTAGCTTGAAATAACGCGTCTGGGAATCGGGAAGCAAGCCTACAGGGAATACCGTATTTTCGTTAGTCTCCAAAATCTCTAATATGTATCTATGCCTAAACCCCCAGAGCGCTTCCAAAAGTTGGCGCACCAGTTTGATCTAGTGGCGGATATGATCAATGAGTGCGTAGACCCGAAGCAGCGAATGCTCTTGCTCTGCCATATGAAAATTATCCTTAATGAAATTGACGAGCTGATTTCGTCTAATTTAAACCGAGATAGCCAAGTCAACATAAGTTCGCCACCACCCAATCAACCCACAGCCGAATCCTAAGATGTCCTCTCTTAGAGCGTTTTACTGCGGCTCTTGATAGAGGCTCAATATGTCCGCTGCCATAAAGTTTGAGTTGCTCTTTTCTTGTATTTGACTCGTCCAAACTTGTTTTTGGGATCATTCACAATCTATCGAAGATTAAGTCATGACTATCGGTGATCGCTTGCGTGCATTGCGTAAAAAACCTCTGAGCCCGATTTGAGTCCATCAAATCAGCACTTCACTTTGTGATTGGGGATTAACTGCGCATGGCAAAATTTATATGGGTCCGTCGAATTTTGGGTTATGATTTCGTGACGCGAGTTCAACCCGGTTAAAAGTTGAAATCTTCACAACCTACTGAGGACCAAGCCGTGATTATCGGAGAGCGCTTGCGTGCTTTGCGTAAGGAGAAGAAGCTTTTACAAAAAGATATTGCGGAAAAAACAGGACTACTTCGCTGCAACGTCGGGCGCCTGGAAGTTGGCCGTGCAGTTCCGACCATCGAGACACTTGAGAAGATGACTCGTGCTCTCGACATCCCGATGTACCAGCTCTTTTACGTTCGCAAAGGGTCTCCCAGGTTACCGAATTTTCGGACACGAAAGTCTGCTAAGGACAACCTTTGGGGCAACTCCGGGAAAGACGCATACATGCTAGCCGAGTTCTGTCACCTGTTTGGCCGCATGAAAGAAAGTGACCTGAGATTGGTGTTTTTCATGGCAAAGAAGATGGCACGGCGAAAGCACGTTTAGGCTGAAACGCCTTGGAGTCGGGCACCCGACATGAGTTGTTCAGTCCGTTTTTCATTTTGGTGAGAGGGCGTGTGGATCTTCAGCATAACTCGTTGCTGATTTGTTTCCATTATTTGTATCCCGATAGTGATCAGCATCCAAAACTTTGTTCGATTGAGTTCAATTTGTGAAATCTGGAGTAAGATGCGAAACATTTGCAGTTCCTAGGAGACACTTATGAAGGGCATCGTTCTCGCAGGGGGCTTGGGCAGTCGCTTGAATCCGCTCACCAAAGTAACAAACAAGCATCTGCTCCCCGTTTATGACAAGCCCATGATCTACTACCCTATTCAGACCCTTGTGAATGCGGGCATCCAGGACATCCTGGTCGTGACGGGCGGAAAAAATGCCGGCGAATTCTTGCGGCTCTTGGGCAACGGCAAGGATTTCGGTCTCCAGCACGTGAATTACACTTACCAGGAAGGCGAGGGTGGAATCGCGGAGGCTCTGGGGCTGGCCGAATTTTTTGCCGATGGAGAACCCATCTGCGTCATCCTTGGAGATAACATCATCGAAACAAACATTTGCCGCGCCGCAGATGACTTTCGCAGGCAGCGTAAAGGCGCAAAGATCATCCTCAAACAGGTCACGGATGCGGTTCGCTTCGGCGTCGCGGAGATCAAAGGTGACCGCATTGCCGGCATCGAAGAAAAGCCCAAAATCCCGAAATCGGACCTGGCGGTGATCGGAATTTATTTCTACGATGCCACCGTTTTTGAAAAGATTCACCGCCTGAAACCTTCCGGGCGCGGTGAACTCGAAATCACCGACGTGAACAATTTCTATATCGAGGAAGGCACTCTCACTTACGACAAACTGGAGGGCTGGTGGACGGACGCTGGAACGTTTGAGTCGCTTCTCCAGGCGAACAGCCTTGTGGCCAAAACCGGCGCGAACAAGATGACCGGAAGCGCCGTACAGGCGTTGTCTGCCACACGTGTGGAGTGATCGCGATGAAACTTTTCGTCGCTTGTGGTGCGGGATTTTTCTGTTCAGATTTCATTCGTCATATTCACGGGTTTGACAAGGAGTAAAAGGTCGGTCCCCAACTCCGACAAGCTCTCTTATTTAAACCAACACGTACGATGAAGAAGATCCGGCGAATTCGCTGAATGCGCATTGAAGAACGAACCTCGAGATAAAACGAACGATCCGGCCGTTGAACTCCGCACACTTGATCTTTCGAAGTGTGCAGGAATATGCGATGCGCATCCTTGTCTGGCAGATGTGGGTAATTATGGATCAAGAAGCACTTTAACGGAAATGTCCGAAGTCGGTGTTGTCGGTATTGCGACTGTCATGTCCCGCAGCACCAGGTAAAAGCCACCCTGTCCCAACCGGCCGGTCCAACTGAACATTTTCGTTCCAGTCGTACCAATATCTCTATATATTTTCAGACTGTTCCATTCCACTTTTTTCGGATTTTCAAACTGGTCGGGTGTCGTCAGAAACGCGTCGATGGAGTTGCCTCGAACAACCCGTACCTCGATATTCACAATGCCAGCGTTGGGCAATGTCATAGGAATCGCCTTCGATGCAAGTGGGGGAAGGTGTTCAACATCGTCTACCAATATGATTCGACGGTGTTGGGCAGCAGATAATAACTGTGATGTTTCTCTTCGTCTGGGAGCGAAACAAACCGACAATAAAAGCACCAAAGGCACGACTAATAGGCCCCTACCCACCCAAGTTGCGAGACCAGTGTGCGCACTATGAAGGCCTTGAGCCGACACCTTTTGGCCCGTTCCGGCCTTCGCCTCAAGACCTTGTTGAAGCGCTGACTTTTCTCGCTGTTCGTATTCTGGAAGCATTGTTCGGTCCCCTTGGTCCAATGCACGGATCTTTGTGCACTATTTCGGGCTCAATACCGATCTCGGATGTCGATTTATACGTCGCTAATTAATTCTTCTTTGGGGAGGTCTTCCGGTAGATATCCGCAGACGGCGAGTTGTAAGTCATGTGCGCTTGATATCTGTTCTGGAAAGCTAATCGAATTGATATCGAAAGAAAAGCGATCGTTGGCCCCTGCAACGTCAATCAAGCCCTCCGCCAGCCGGTTCGAAACTCTCTTTGCAGCCGAATGGTTAGCTCCGGGAAGAATTACTCCAATGTGTCCTTGCCGCAGGTTGTAAATCGAATCCTGGTCGCGCAGTCGCCTGGATATTGCCTTCGCGGCATCGCCTAGAATGGACAAAGCCAGACATGGCTCAGAAAAAGCAGATTGCAATTTGATTGCAATTACAAGCACGGAGAAATGCAGACTTGCTGTGGCCGCGCGGCGGAACTCCATCGACAACCGATCCTCGAAGGTGATGAAATTCGGCAGAGACCCCAATAAGTCGGCGCTAGCTCGATTCGAAGCTTCAGAAGCCCGGATGCGGTCAATCGTTATCTGATTTCGTAGTCCCCGAATAGTGATCTGGCAATCTACGACGTACACCACAAGAAGACAAGCTAGGCCACAGAACCCAAAAAACGCGATCTGCGGGGTCCTGGTCTGTAATGGGTTGGCAAACACTGCCGGATACATAAGCAGTGCGAGGCCAAAAACCAAAACAACAATCGTCGAACACACGAATAGTGTTAAGTGAAGTTCCCTGCGATCCACATCCGTTTGTTTGGTTCGGAGATGCATATGTAATCTGTATGCTATATAATACGCAAGGGACTAGTCTCGTGAAACAGCCTACAGGCATCATAGTGCCCGAAGAGACACTGGTTGTCGCAAATAACAGAAATTCTGAAACTGTGAAAAATACTCGGAATTATGTATTGACAGTATTCCGGAAGCCTGTTATACCGCGAACGGTACGTAACATACTATTTACCCTCTGCCCTGTCTTGGGGAGTAAACGATCCAATTGTGCCTATGCGCATACGGTATATCTGTGTATCTAGTAGCTGCCGGCAAGAAGTTGAAGCTGAAACTCCGTTCGATCATATGAACGGAACCGTCTTAAAGCAGACGTGCAGCGTGTGCGGTTCCCAAATGAAAAAGGCGTACTCAGCTCCGGTTCTTACTCGCCTGTCCAAGACCGAGGCCACTGAGCGTTTTGGTGATTTTGGAGAGGTGATAAGACGTTTGAACAAGAATATGGCTGGCTAATTCCCAAAGAGCACAGCAGCGCTCCTGGTCGGTCGTGTGTATTGCATAGCGCTTGGACTTATGAAACTGGTCTATGCGATTAGGAACACGTTGTGGCATCGACGCGTGTCGCGCGGCACTGCCACAGAAGAGAAGTTAGCGTAGGTCCATGGCCCTCAATGGCTAATGAACTGCGGCGGGCTAAACGCTACTTGCTAGCTGCCACGGTGGAAATAGTTGATCTCACTACCCACGTGTATATAGGTGCGCGCACTTCTGACCTAAGCTTGGTCGGGTGTTACGTTGATACGCTCAATCCCTTGCCTCCGGGAACTGCCGTAAAGATGCGAATTGCGCACGATGACACGATTTTTTCTACCTTTGGGACAGTGGTCTATACCAAATCTAACATGGGGATGGGCATCAAATTTTTGAAGGTGGAACATAATCAGTTAGAGGTATTGCGTGGATGGCTTAACAAGCTCAATGGAGGCGATCCTTAATTACGCAGAAGTTCGTCCTCCGAGTAGTCACTCGATAGTGTAATGCTGCTGAAGACCAAACCAAGACACATGCGCAAGTGAGATCAAGAAAAAGGGGTTAACCAACGACCCCCTGATCGTGTTTTCCCATCGAAGCGGTTTTGTTCGCAAGCTTTGAGTCTGACTCTAATGGTTCGTAGATGACGATCCGATCTCGGCCGGCCTTCTTTGCTCGATACAGCGCGTCGTCAGCAGCACGTATCAAACCCTCTGCGTCTTCACAGTGCGCAGGGTACGACGCAATTCCTGCCGAAATCGTAATCGTACCAAGCGTCTGGCCACGATTGTGAAGCGAAAGATGCTTAATCGCGTCGCGGATGCTCTCTGCGCATTTATGCGTTCCCTCTGCATCTACTTCCGCGATGATGAGCGAAAATTCTTCTCCTCCATAGCGGCAAGCTAGATCTCCCGCGCGGACGCGACCCTTAATCACTCCGGCAACTTCCTTGAGCAGGATGTCTCCGACCTGGTGCCCGAAGGTATCGTTAAAATGTTTGAAATGATCCAAATCGAGCATCACTAAGGAAATATTTCGCTCAGCTCGATGTGCGCGGTGCAGTTCTCGGTTTAGTGATTCTTCAAGATAACGACGATTATAGAGACCTGTAAGTGGATCGCGAATCGATTGATTGCGCAGCATTTCCCTAAGTTTTAGGTTCGCTAAAGCCAAAGAGATACGCTCAGCAACGGCATTCGCCTTGCGCGCAATTGTGGCCCGCTCATATTCAACTGCATGGGGAGAATAGGCTAGGAGGCTTATCTTGTCTTCCACGTACAGGAGTCCAAGGGTTTCCCCTTGGGCTGAAAGAGGAATGCAGAGATAATTCAAGCCACAAGATTCGTCTACATGAGAGCAAGGCAAGGGTGAACTGATTCCTCCATATTCCTTTCCACGCCGCAGACCCCAGCAATCGTCAGGACGAAAGACAGTTTCTGTGGTTGAGCAACCGTTCCACGTCGCGACGGACTCGACGAGATCGCGCGACGAATTGAGTATGCAAAGTGCGCCCGGCCGGTGGCGCAGAATGCCTGGCAAGGCACTTTCGCTCATCCCGTAGGCTTCTTCGACTGTTTGACAGGACTGGAGAGAATCACCTAATTCGCTCAGCTCACTATTTTCTCTAGCGAGTGCCTCTGATTCTTGCAATGCGTCCTTTAGCTTCTCATCGGCTTCTTTGCGATCGGTAATGTCCCGCAAAAAAGCGACAGCGCCTCGTTTCTCACCCCTGGCATTGACCAGCGGACCTCCGGCGGCAAGCATCCATCGAGGCGCAATCTCAGGAGAGGGGCGAACGCATATCTCCAATTCTGTTGTTGAGCCGGTGGCCAGTGCACGGCTGAGGGGAAGCTCTTCGGTCTTGAACAATGTTTCATGATCGTTCTTATACAGCCCCAATAGTTGAGGGTATTCTTTACTCAATTCCTCGGCGGGAGCGCCTGCGTTATAGCGCACCCCAACTGGATTTCGCATGATGATCTTGCCTGAACTGTCTGCAACGATCACCGCATCACTACAACTGTCCAGAATCGATTGAAGTAGCTCCTTCTGCTCCGCGGCAATGTGTTCTGCTTGCTCGCGACGCGAAAGCTCGCGGTTGAGAACTCCAAGCGTGAGAATTAGAAATATGAATACAGACATGACTAGAAAAGCGTGGACCATTTCTTCCC
>JANWKU010000157.1 GCA_025451215.1 Terriglobales bacterium | reverse complement strand
GAGTTCCGCCGCCGAGATATATGGAGTCCACCTGGTTTTCAAGACAGCCTCCCACCTCCGCTGCGATTGTTTGAGCTTGTCGAAGGTCCGCGCAAATGCGCTCCACGTAGCCTTGAAAAATTGTCCGAGAAAATACGTCAGAGGCGAAATTGCAGTAGCTGCACTTGCTGCGGCAAAACGGCACGGAAATGTACAAGCCTGTGGGCACGAGCCCTTATTATCCCATTGCCATGGCCGCGAGCGGCGTCTGACCATGTATCCTGAAATTAATATTGCACTTAAACCTAACTGACCCGTTTATGATGGGTGCCTTTGATTTTTGGAGATTCGATGCAACCTAGAGTCGTGATTACCGGAATGGGCGTGGTCAGCCCGAATGGCATTGGAAAAGAAGATTTCTGCCGCGCCGTGCTGGCCGGAAAGTCGGGCGTGAAGCGCATTACACGTTTCGATCCTTCCAGCCTCGCCGTCCACATTGGCGGAGAAATTCCCGAGTTCAACGAACTGGCGTGGGTTGACGCTCGCGAGCGCAAACATGTCTCTCGCGTTGTGCCGCTGGCGATTGCCGCTTCCACGGAAGCGGTAAAGGATGCGGGGCTTGATCCTTCCGCTATGTCCATGGACGAAAAGCGAGAAATTGGCGTGGTTCTTGGGACGGGTGGCGGGGCGCAGGAATTTTCAGAAGAGCAATACCGCCTTTGGCACGCAGGCCAAATTCGGCAGGTCAGTCTGTTTTGCATTCCAAGTGGCACCATGGGAACCATTCCCAGCGAAATCAGCATGCGCTTTGGCTTTCGCGGCTACAGCCACGTGGTGACCGCAGGCTGCACCTCATCCACGGACGCGCTCGGCTATGCCTACCAGCACATTCAGGCAGGCGTTCAGCCGATGTTTCTGGTCGGCGGTGTGGATTCGCCTATCACGGCGGGAATCATCAAGGGATATTCCATGCTGCATGCGCTCGCGCAGTCCTGGAACGATCAGCCGGAGCGCGCCTCGCGTCCATTCTCCAAAGATCGCAGCGGATTCGTGCTGGCCGAAGGTTCGTGGATGTTCATTCTGGAAGACTACGACCACGCGCGCAATCGCGGAGCGCGCATTTACGCGGAAATTACCGGATACGGCTCCACTTGCGAAGCTTTTCACCGCGTGCGTATGAGTGAGTCGCCGGAAGAACCGGCCCGCGCTATTTCGTTAGCGATGGAAGAAGCTGGGGTACAGCCCGAAGATATTCAGTATGTGAACTTGCACGGCACTTCGACGGAGATGAACGACCGTGTGGAAACCCGCGCGGCCAAGCTCGCGTTGGGCGCGCGTGCATACAAGATACCGATGTCAGGATTAAAGTCGCAGATTGGACACGCCCAGGGCGCTTGTGGCTCAGCCAGCCTTGCCGCGACGCTGATCGCCATGGAACACGGCAAGATTCCGCCCACCATCAACCTCGAGGTTCCAGATCCCGAATGCGACCTGGATTACGTGCCCGACGTGGGACGAACGGCCAACATCGAGCATGCTATTTGCAATTGCGTGGGATTTGGGTCAAAAAACTCGGCGTTGATCCTGAAGAAAATCGCCTAGCGGTTTTTGCGAGAAGCGGATGGTCTAGGCCGCCCACTGTAAGTCAGCTCGCATCCCTGCTCTGAACTCCGCACGGCAAGCTCCAGAACATTCATTACCTGCAAGGCTTGCTTAGCAGGAACCGGATTTGCGCCTTTGTTGAATATCGCGTCGCGCAAAGCCTCGTAATATCCCAGATAATTTCCCGGGAGGTTTGGGATGGAAGAAGATCGCATCTTTGCATCCTGTTCCACGAAAAGAATACCTTCTAGTGGATCTTTGCCCCAGCCTGAACTCGCGGGATTCTTCCCCGCCTTCAACGCGGCTTCCTGCGTGTCCAAGCCATGCTTTACATAGCTGCCGTGAGTGCCATGCACGAAGAATCGAGGGCTATTGGCAACGACCAACGAACCGCCATGAAGCACGACGCGCCTGTTCCCATAGCGAAGTAACACGTGGAAGTAATCAATCGTCCCCGTGCCGGGACGCTGCATGGCCAAATCCGCGTAAACCGAGTCAGGAGGACCAAACAGCTGCAACGCCTGATCAGCCAGATGCGCGCCCAGGTCGTACCAAATGCCGCTCGCCGGGCCCGGAAGTTCCCGCCATCGTTTCTTTACTTCGGGGCGAAAGCGATCGTAACGGGACTCGAAATACATCACGTCGCCGAGGCTCCCTGTCGCGAGAAGCTTGCGGAGGGTGAGAAAGTCAGCGTCCCAGCGGCGGCTTTGAAAAACTGAGAGCAGCCGTCTTTGTTTTTTTGCTAATGCAATAAGTTTTTCGGCTTCCTTTACGGTTGTTGTGAATGGCTTGTCCACTACAACGTGCTTACCAGAATTAAGTGCCCATTGCGCCAATTCGAAGTGAGTGACGTTCGGCGTGGCAATCACGACAAGGTCAATCTCGTCCCTTGTGAATACTTCTTCGTAACCCAGCACTTCAACTTTCGGCCAAGTCTTCTGCACTTTTGCGGGATTGCTGGAAGCGATATAGCGGAGACATAAGCCGGGTGTCGCGGAAATCAGCGGCGCGTGGAAAGTTTCGCCGGCGAATCCATAACCGACCAGGGCGACATTGATTTGCTTCTTAAGTGCGGTGCGCGAGCGTGAGGTCGGGCGTTTTTTGGCGGGCATAATAGAAGGCTTAGCATACCAACCGGTTGATTCATTTGTCATAGAACGAACGCCATCACTCTAAGAACGCGACATTGACGCCCGGCGCGAACTCCTGAACCGCTTGCCCCGCGCACATTCGTTATAATCAAGACAGAAATGACCCATACTGTGCACGAAAACGAAGCGGATTCTCCCACCGACTCCCTGTCGAGTGGGTCGGGCTTCATGAGCCTGATTTCCGCGTGCGGGCTGGCTGATTTGACTGGGCGCGCGCAAATCCAACTGACTGGTAAAGATCGCACTCGCTGGTTGAACGGCATGATGACAAATAACATCCGCGATCTGGCTGCGGGACATGGAGTTTACGGCTTTTTGCTGCACCCTCAAGGACAGATACAGGGCGATCTCTACGCTTTCAACAGCGGAGACTATTTGCTGATCGAAACGGCCCGGGGCCAATTGGAAAATATCCTGAAGTTATTCCGGCGTTACATCATCATGGACAAGGTTGAGATCACCGAACTGGATACCGTGCCGCTCCAGATCACCGGCCCAAATGCCGTTGAAATTCTCAACGCTGCCGGATTCCAGTTGCCTGACCTGCAACCACTGCAGTTTATTCAGTTGGAGTGGAATGATTTGAGTTGCACGATTATGCGGCAGGATGTCCCTTGCGTGCCTTCGTTTGAAATTTGGTGTTCAGTTTCTGACGGTAAAGTTATCCATGAAGCGCTTGAGAAGGCTGGCGCGGCATCCGTAGAGGCAGGTGCATTGGAACTGCTGCGCATTGCTTGCGGAATTCCGCGCTTCGGCCAAGACATTCAGGAACGGAATTTGCCCCAGGAAACAGAACAAGCGCGGGCCTTGAACTTCAACAAGGGCTGCTACATCGGTCAGGAAATCGTGGAGAGAATTCGCTCACGAGGCAATGTCCATCGCAAATTTACGGGCTTTCTGATTGAAGGGGCGTTGCCGGCTTTGGGTACAGCCCTTCAAATCGAAGGGAAAAGCGTTGGTGAAATTACCAGCACCGCTTCCCTGCCGTTCGGTGAAGGCTTCCAGAATGTCGCGCTCGGATATCTTCGAAGGGAATTCGCTACGCCGGGCAACAGGATATCAATGGAAAACGCGGCAGCTATCGTCGCATCGCTTCCGTTTACTAACTTTTTTCAGTAGTGAGGAAAGCCATGGCAGAAAAAAAGCAAGAGAGCTTTGTCGTCAACGACCGCAGACTGTTTACTTCAGATGGAGAAGTGCGCACCGAAACAGTGGAGGAAAAACCCACGTCGGCGCCTGCAACTGAAAATGTCGACAATCAGGCGACAAATTCTCCCCAAACGATCCCGCCTCCTCCTTCCAGCAAAGAACAACAGGCGCAGGCTGAGGCGTATCGCAACTCTTCTCAAGATCTGGATCGGCAGGTAGAACAGAGCGGCCACTCCGCCAAAGAACTCGAAATGACCTTCGAACGGTTCATGGCTTCGCTGTACATGACGGCCATGATGCAACTCGGGCTTATGCACGAACAGGGCGGCCAGCCTCAAATAGACATCATCGGTGCGCGCCAGACGATTGACACAATTTCTCTGCTCTCAGAAAGAACCAAGGGAAATCTCAGCCCTGCGGAAGGAAACTTCATGCAAACCTCTTTGTATGAGCTGCGCATGGCCTATGTGGAAGTAACCAATGCCCTCGCACATCCTCCCCAGGCCGCTGGCGGCAATATAAAGCGATGAAGGCCAGCCTCACCGTGCTCGGAAGCGGCACTTCGATGGGTGTGCCCACGATCGGCTGCGACTGCGAGGTATGCCGATCTTCCGATCCGCACGATAAGCGCACGCGCCCTTCCGTGCTCATAGAATATGCAGGCAAAGCGGTACTGATCGATACCACTCCCGATTTTCGGGCGCAGGCCATCCGCGAGAATATCCGTCATCTGGACGCGGTTTTTTATACACACACCCATGCAGACCACATTCTTGGCATTGATGACCTTCGCCCCCTAAGTTATCTGCACGAGCCCAACAAATTGCCGCTGTACGCGCGTCCCGATGCAGCGGAATTTATCCGCAATATGTTTCGATACATTTTTGACGGAAACTACAAATTTGGCGGCCTGGCGCAAGTGGAACTAAAACCTATCAATGGGCCGGTAGAACTTTTTGGCGCTACGTTCGAGCCGATAGCGGTGGTTCACGGCGAAACGGAAATTTTTGGATTTCGCTTTGGATCGGCAGCTTACCTGACCGACCACAGTGACATTCCAGAAAAATCATTTGAACAGCTGAAAAATCTTGATGTACTTTTTTTAGATGCTTTGCGATATAAGCCGCATCCTACGCATTCCACGGTTGAGAATTCTCTGCGCATCGTGGAGCGGTTGCAGCCTCGGCAAGCATTCTTCACTCATATCAGCCATGATCTGCCGCATGAAGCGACCAATGCGAGCTTGCCGCCGAATGTGCGTCTCGCCTATGACGGGATGAAACTGGAATTCGAGATCTAGCCAACTCTCATGCAAGTATTTCATCAGATCGAAGATGTCCCCGCCAGCTTCGGTCCCACGATTGTTTCCGTGGGAAATTTTGACGGCGTGCATCGGGCACACCTTCGCGTCCTTCGCGAAATTGTCTCCCGCGCGCGGCAACAAAAGATCAAAGCGGTGGCCATCACGTTTGAACCCCACCCCACGCGCATTCTTCGGCCTGAGGTAAATTTTAAGCTGCTCACTCCCACCCCGGAGAAACTGCGTCTGCTCAGCGCAACGGGAGTGGATGCAGTGTTCCTCCTGCCGTTCAGCCGCGATCTTTCCTTACTTACCCCAACAGAGTTTGCCCGGCAAATCCTCCAGCAAGGGTTGCATGCACGTGAAGTTCATGAGGGTTACAACTTCCATTTCGGACACAAGGCATCGGGAAATGTGACCTCTATGGCGGAGCTTGGTCGCGAGTTGGGATTTGAGACCGTTCCCTATCCCGAGATGCGGCTGCGCGGAGAACCTGTTTCCAGCAGCCATATTCGCAAATTATTGTCAGAGGGAAAAGTAAGCCGCGCACGCCACTTGTTGGGGCGATCGTTTTCCATCCTCTCTACCCCCGGACGCGGTAGAGGGTACGGCTCAAAATACACGGTGCCCACCATTAATTTAAGCCGTTATGAAGAGATGGTCCCGAAAGACGGCGTGTACATCACGCGAACGCGGGTCGCGGAAGAGTGCTTTGACTCTGTTACCAACATCGGTAACCGGCCCACATTCGGCGCGGACTCGTTTGCCATCGAGACACATCTGTTGAATTTTCACCCACTCGACCTGACACCGGAAACTCAGGTGGAGATTTTCTTCCTGGCGCGGATCCGCGATGAAATTAAATTCCCCTCCGTCGAAGCCCTTCGTGAGCAGATTGGGCGCGACGTGAAGCGGGCACAAAGATATTTTCATCTTATGGGTCGCGAATGACGGACAACCTGTCCAACAAATACCGCGCCCGCTAGCGGCGGTCGTCAGTGCTGGGCTCAGGATGGATGAGCACGCGGAATAATTCCGGGGCAACCTGCTTGAACCGGATCTCCAACTCAGTTTGAACATCGTGCACCCGGGAAAGCGGCAGGTCATCCGACATGGTGCAATGGCAGGAAACATAAAGGCGCCCGCGCACACGCTTCACTTCGATATCGTGCATATCAAGAATTTCCGGGAACTCAGGCTCCAGGGATTTCAGCTTTTTCTTTAACGCCTCATCCTGAACAATCTCTTCCGCCGGCTCAATCGTGGAGGGCTCGCTCTCAATATGCGTGAGGATGGAAGAAATCCCCGGCACATCCTTCTGGATTTCATTTTCCAGCACCGTGACGCGATCGTGAGCTTCTTTCAGACTAAGGCGCTCATCCAGTTCCAGGTGCTGCTCCACGTGCAGACGTCCATGTAGGTCCTGAATGCTTACATCGTGAACGTTGAAGTTATGCAACATGGCGACCGCCCGTACGCGGTCAAAGATATTCTCGGCATAGGAAGCCTTCGGGATTGAACGGACTACCACGTCCGCGCCCGGCAATACATCACGGACAGCAGCCATCACCGCGCCCACAACTTGCTCCGAGCGCTGAAATGTAACGTTGCGGGCAAGGCCAATGGAGAGGTCGGCAAAATAGCGATTGCCCGCACGCCGAATTCGCACGCGATCAATTTCCAGCAAGCCTTCGACCCCGGCAACCGCAGTAATGATCTGATTGCGGACACCGGCCGGAGCCGCATCCAAAAGCGAATCAATGGTCCGCCGCGCCAGCCGCCAACTCACATATATCACCACGCCCGCCACGCAAAGCGCGGCCACGGGATCAGAATCGCGCAGCCACCATACTGCATATCTGCGTCCTAAAAGAACAAGCGCGAGCCCTAGGACAACAACGCCGCCTGACCACACATCCGTGGAGAAATGCAGGGCATCCGCTTCCAGCGCCTGGCTCTCGTATCTTGTGGCAATTCGTTTAAGGGAACGCGAGCGCCACAAATCCACGCCCATGGAGAAAATCATTACCAGGAATGCCGCCAGCGTTGGTTCAATGTCCACATGGCGAAAGAACAGACGGTGGACCGCTTCGTAGACGATCCACACGCAAGTCAGCAGGAGTAGTCCGGTTTCAATGAAGGCGGAAAAGTTTTCGAATTTTCCGTGTCCATACTGATGGTCGGCGTCCGCGGGCTTGTCAGAAACGCGTATAGACAGCAACGTGATAATCGCCGCGACCAGATCGAGCCCGGAGTGCGCGGCCTCCGACATGATTCCCAGGCTGCCGGTGGTGAAGCCCACGACAATCTTTAAAGCCGTGACCACGGCTGCCGCCAGCACCGAATTTCCGGCGACTGAGCGTTTTTCCGCCCGCATGGATTCCGGGCTGTATGACGGTGCGGGCGAGGCCATAGCGGCATTATCGCCGGACGCCGGACTTTCAGCCACTCCATTCGCTGTTAGCCGCATGGATTCGTCAGCAAATATTCAATTTGATCGCCGGAAATGATTTTTACCGGTCCGGGTGCGGCCATGAAGATATGCTACGATTTTATGAACGCTTTTATTTTTTCGGAGGAGATTTATGTTGTTCCGCATTTGTGGCTTGATGTTGCTGTCAGCGATGGCTTGGGCGCAGACGGACAATTCCGTCAATCCGCCCCATAAATCTGCCGTAAGCACAGCAAATTCATCCACCCATGCCAAGGCGCAATCTCCAACCGCATCCAAGAGTGGTTCCGAGGCTGCCAAATCAACTTCTGATCCTGCGGTCATCACGATTCAAGGGCTTTGCAACAAACCGCGCGCCGAAAATAAGACCGCGAAAACCGCGGCTGCCCCTTGTGAAACTACCATCTCACGCTCTGAATTCGAGGCGGTCGTAAATGCGATCCAGCCGGGGATGCCCGAGGCTGCGCGCAAACAATTTGCCAACCGCTACGCAATGGGCGTAGTCCTCGCGCACGATGCTCATGAGCAAGGACTGGACCGGGGACCCGCTTTCGACGAGATGATGAAGCTCATGCGAATTCAGGTAATGGCGCAGGAGCTTGCCAAGAATTTGCGCAAAGAAGCCGCGCAAGTTTCAGATGCGGACGTGAAGGCCTACTACGACAAGAATTCCGACAAGTATCAGGAAGCTGACTTTGAACGGATTTACATCCCCAAAACCAAGCAGGCCACTCCGAAAGCGGACGAAAAGCCCGCGGATGTGGAAAAAGAACGCGCCGCGTCAGAATCAGAAATGAAGGCAAAAGCAGATGCACTGCATGCCAGCGCTGTCGCTGGCGGCGATTTCAGCAAGCTGCAAAGCGATGCCTTCGAGACGGCGGGAATGAAAGTTGAGTCTCCATCCACCAAGCTCACCAACGTGCGTGCAGCCAATTTTCCTCCAGATCAGCGCTCCATCTTTGCATTGAAACCGGGCGCCGTTTCCGACGTGATTCCCAGCCAAAGCGGCTTCTTCATTTATAAACTCGACAGTAAAACGGCGGTACCGATTGACCAGGCACGCCAAGAAATTATCAGCGCTTTGGAAAACCAGCGCTTCCAGGAAAAAATGGAGACTGTCCAGAAATCCGTTCAGCTCTCGTACGACGAAAATTACTTTAAGGCATCGCCGCCTGTCGCTCAGACAATGCCGAATCGGCCAGCGGCGCCTGCAAATGTCTCGATGGCGAAGCCTAAATAATGAGTGAAGCCAAACCAGCAGTCATTGTTACCGGCGTCGCCGGGCAAATCGGGGTGCGTCTTCTGCCCTTTTTATCGCTCTATGACGTTACCGGCATAGATAGTGTTCCTCCCGCTACGGATCTCCCCCTGCGCTTCGAGTCTCTTGATCTTGCCAAAGAAGAATCCTGCATGCAGCTCACCTCCATGATTCAGGAGCTCAAGCCTATTGGAGTGGTTCACCTGGCATTCGATCCGAACTCACCCGGCCACAATGTAACCGACGCAGATAGCACATGGCACAGCAGCGTTGCCGGGACGGCTCGAGTGATGGAAGCGATCACCGAGGCCAACCGTGACGTGCACGTTGTTGAGAAATTTATTTACCAAAGCAATGTGCTGGTTTATGGGCCGGATATTTCCGAGCCCGCGAATGAAGATTCTCCACTCGCCGCTGCCGACTTTCCTTTTGCTTTACAGCAAATGGAAGCGGACCAAGTCGTCAAGCAACGCGCTCCGGCACTGCGAGGATGCAGTGTTTTCATGCTGCGGCCGCAGCTCGTCGTCGGCACGGGCCTGCACAATTATTTGCTTGATGCTTTACGCGGCGCGCCACAAGGCGACGGAAAGCGCGCCCAGCGGCTGCGCGACAAGGGTGAGCGTATCAGCTACGTGCTTCCCTATGGCAACGACTATTTACAGAAGAGAAAACAATTTCTGCACGTGGATGACATGGCACGGCTGGTAGCATATCTATTAGCCCGGACTGAACCCGAATCGCAAAGGCTGACCTTATTGAATGCCTCGAGCCGCGGTGACGCGCTTACCGTGGAGCAGTGCGTCAAAGCAGCACAGGCAACGCTCAAGCGCGCGCCTGGAAAGCTAGGGTTGGAAAAAGTGCTCCAATACCGCTGGAATGCGGGTATTTCTTCCGTCGCCCCGGAATTCCTGCCTTACATAATCGGCGACAGTTTATTGAATACCGACCGTCTTCAGAAATTTCTCGGAGCGGACTACGAGAAGGTCATAAACTACACGAATGCTGAAGCGTTTGCCGATTCCTTCATGCCCTTGAAAGAAGATTCCGTTCAAAGTTCCCTGGCGGAAAAGTAATTCCAGTTCCTCACGCCTTTACTTTGTTCCCCGATATAGGCCCGCGATTCCAAACGTGTAACGCTGCCACGAAGGCCCCTGGAAGCCAGCCTTGCGCATGCGTCCCAGCATTTCCCCCGGCGTTGGAAAGCGCTCCACTGAGGCGGGAAGATACGCGTATGGCCCCTTGACTCCCGAAATCCAAGTGCCAATCGCGGGCAGGACATGCTTGAAATAAACGCGGTACAAAGTTCCCATTAAACCCGTCGGCTCGCTGAAGTCCAGAATTCCAAATTCGCCGCCTGGCCGCAACACGCGGAAAATCTCGCGCAAGCCGGCATCATAGTCGGCAAGGTTGCGAAATCCGAAAGCGCTCGTCACCAGATCAAAACTGTTATCTGGAAACGGAAGTTGCAGGGCATCCGCTTCCAGCCAGCGCAAAGACATTTTCTTAGTTTTCTCATGGGCACGTTGCAGCATGGCGTGAGAAAAGTCCGCGCCAACAATTTTCGATGATGGATTGCTGGCGCGTTGCAATGCCAGCGTCATATCGCCCGTGCCACAACACAAGTCGAGCACTCGCATGTCCGGCTGCGACAATTTTCCACGAAAGTTTCGGGCTGTGCGCCGCCACCAGAGTCGATCCACATTCATAGACAGAACGTGATTCAGCAAGTCATAACGCGGCGCAATGGAAGTAAACATTTCGCGTACTGCGCGGCTGGCTGCTTGCGGATCACGCGTGCCTTCAGGGGCAGCGCCCACAGTAGAATTGGAGGGAATGTTCAAGTGAAGGTTTAATTTCTATTAGTCTTGTGTTAATCAGCAACGTAATCGTTGAGTTGTTGAATGGCATGCAGCACGATTTTACTCGGCACATTTTTTACCACTTCGACCTTGCCGATCTGGCTGGGCAAAACAAAGTGGACGGCCCCGTCGCGCGTCTTTTTATCAGACTGCAAAAGTTTAAATATGTTCTGGCTGCGAACCGCTACTTTCGGCAGAGATCCCAGACGCATTACAGTATCGTTGATTCGTTCCGCGCTGGCGGAATCCAACTTCCCTACCTCCCGCGCAATGTTGGAAGCCGCGATCATCCCCCAGGCCACTGCTTCACCGTGAAGGAAATGCCTATACTTTGTTTCGGCTTCCAGAGCATGTCCGATGGTGTGCCCGAAGTTCAGCACACGGCGTAAATCGCCTTCGCGCTCATCGGCGGAAACGACCTCAGCTTTCAACTCGACCGACTGTGAAATTACTCGCTCAATCACTGGCAGATTCTTGCGCAGCTTTTTGATTTCCAGGCGCTCGAACTCGTCAAATAATTCTGGACGCCCGATCACCCCGCACTTCACAGCCTCATACATTCCGGCGCGAAACTCACGATCCGGCAAAGTCGAGAGCGTCGCCAAATCCACCAGCACAGCACGCGGCTGATGGAACGTACCAATCAGGTTCTTGCCCGTCCGCAGATTCACTCCAGTCTTGCCTCCAACCGCCGCGTCCAACTGCGCCTGGACGGTTGTAGGAATCTGGACTACGTCAATGCCTCGCATATACACCGACGCGAGAAACCCAACTACATCGCCAACCACGCCGCCACCAAATGCCAGCAGCGCGGCATCACGGTCTGCTCCCAGGGCCAACAACTTCTCCGCCAGATTCTCCAATGTGGAAAGCCGCTTGTAGCGCTCCCCTTCCGGCATCTCCAGAACTTTTGCGCTTAACCCCGCATGCTTCAAGGATGCCAGCAGTTTTTTACCCCAGCGGCGCCGCACCGCTGGCACTGTCACGACAAACAAATGCTTTCGTTCTCCAAACAGCTCACGGACATACTCCCCCGCGCGTTCGAGAAGGCCGTGCTCGATCACTACTTCATAAGAGCGCTGCGGAGTTGTCACTGATATTCGGCGCATGAGCTTTCCATCATAACGTATTCGCGGGCCAAGCCTTTGACGCTCCGCGTGATACCATTTTTTAAAATGCCACGCGCGCCAGCGGAAACGGATTTCATCGTCATAGGAGCAGGAATTGCCGGCCTGCGGGCCGCAATTGAATTGGCGTCTGCGGGACGAGTGGTGGTCCTCACCAAGCGCGAGGTCACCGACTCCAATACCCAATGGGCACAGGGCGGCATTGCCGCCGCACTCAGCGATGAAGATGAAGTCGGCCTGCACTTTCAGGACACACTGAATGCCGGGGATGGACTGTGTAATCCCGAAGCCGTAAAAATATTGGTGGAAGAGGGTCCGGAGCGCATTGAAGAGCTGATCGCCTGGGGAACGCAATTTGACCGGGACGGCACCAAGCTGGCCTTCGGCCGGGAAGGCGCGCATAGCCGCAACCGCATCCTCCACGCGCATGGCGATTCCACGGGTCGCGAGATCGCGCGCGCCCTTTATGCAAAAGTTAAAACGCTGCCCAATATTTCTGTTTGTGAATTTGAGTTTTCCACTGACTTATTCCTTGAAGCCGAAGCGGTTCGCGGCGTTCATCTGATTGATGATGCCGGATCGCACCAGACAATTACCGCATCGGCCGTCCTGCTTGCCGCCGGGGGATTGGGCCAACTTTACCGCAACACTACGAACCCAAGCGTCGCTACCGGCGACGGCGTGGCCATGGCATTCCGCGCCGGCGCGGAAATCAGCGATATCGAGTTTATTCAGTTTCATCCCACTGCCTTGTATTTGAAAAATGCGCCGAGGTTTTTGTTGTCGGAAGCACTGCGCGGGGAGAGGGCCTACCTCCGCAACAGTGAGAAAACCCGCTTCATGTCGAACTACCACGAACTGGCGGAGCTGGCGCCGCGCGATGTGGTGGCCCGCGCGATCGTGCACGAACTATCTGTGAGCCAAGCTAACGATCCGGTGGTTTATCTCGACCTCACTCACCTGGAAGCTGCCCGCATAAAAGAACGCTTCCCGCGCATTTATTCCACTTGTCTGCAATACAACGTTGACATTACTGCCGATCTCATCCCCATCCGCCCCGCAGCGCATTACTCGATGGGCGGCATACACACGGACATGGAAGGGCGAACATCCGTTAAGCGACTTTATGCCGCCGGCGAAACAGCCGCCACCGGTGTGCATGGCGCGAATCGTCTTGCCAGCAATTCCCTGCTGGAAGGGCTGGTCTTCGGTGCGCGAGCCGGGAGCGTGATGCGCAATGAGCTTCGTGATGCAATAAGCAAGACAAGTCAAAACACTCCGGAGAATATCTCTGAGAGCAATAACCAGTCTGAACTTTCAGAAGTAACCATTCAGGAAATTCAAAACTTGATGTGGCAAGATGTGGGCATTATTCGTACCGGCAGCGGATTGAAGCAAGCGATTCAGAAGTTAGAAGCGATTCATCTGAGGACTCCCCGCTCAAGACGCGCCTGGGAAGCAAAGAATCTGCACACTGCGGGGCTCCTTGTCGCGCGGTCTGCATTGGCGCGCGAAGAAAGCCGCGGCGCGCACTACCGAACCGATTTCCCCACGCACAACGACGAGAAATTTCTAAACCACTCAATCGCTACAGCGAACGATATTCGCTTCGCCTAATGACCCTTCAACTTGCCGCCGGCTGCGGATACACCACAGAAGCCAGAACGGAAACCAGTAGCACCCCCGCAACCGCCACCAGCGCCCATAACGTAGGGATCTGAAAGTAATGCGACACCAGCATCTTGGCCCCCACGAACATCAAAACCACCGCCAAACCATAATGCAGATAATGAAACATCTTCATCATTCCAACCAGCGCGAAGTACATGGAGCGTAAGCCCAGGATCGCAAACACGTTTGAGCTGTACACGACGAAGGCGTTCAGAGTAATCGCAAGAATCGCGGGGATGGAATCCACGGCGAAAATCACATCGGTGGTCTCAATCACCAACAGCACAACGAGCAGAGGAGTGGCAAAAAGTTGGGGTCTGCGCACAAAGAACTTGCCGCCTTCGTAGTCATCGGTCACCGGCATCAGAGACCGCAGCAGACGCAATATCGGGTTCTTTTCCGGATTCACCTCCGGACTTCGCTCGCGTGCCAGTTTAATGCCGCTGTACAGCAGGAGCGCGCCGAAGAAGTAAATGATCCAGTGAAACCTGCGAATCAGCCCCACTCCCACCAGAATAAATACCGCGCGCATCACCAAGGCGCCTAGGACTCCCCAGAACAAGACCCTGTGCTGGTGCTCCGCCGGAACGCGAAAGTACTGAAAAATGAGCAAGAAGATGAAGAGATTGTCCACGCTCAGCGAAAGCTCGATTACGTAGCCTGTTACAAACTCCAGCCCCGCAGCATGGCCTTGCCAAATGGAGAGCACTAGCGCAAACACCGCCGCCATTGCGATCCACATGCCGCTCCACATCAAGGCGCGACGAAATGTCGGGACGCGCGCATTCCGATGCAGGAGCCCCAAATCGAGGGCCAACATAGCGAGAATAAAAACATTGAAGAGGATCCAGAACAGGAGTCCGTTCAATCAAGGCACCAAGTAAAACTTCAGGGTGAACTTCTACAGGCATTCTACGCGAAGTAATTAGCAGTGAACGACAAACGCAGCGACGGCTATTTCGCCCCTGGCGTCTGCATACTATCGAGCAAGCGTAAGGTTTCCAGTGTGACTGTTCCTACGATTTCCAGGCTCTTTGGGCTCAGTTTGTCTACGGTGTCTTGCGTGGTGTGCCAAAACACGTTGTTGTAGCCGTAGGAGAAATCAATCAAGTCGGCACTGGGCGCGCCTCGTTGCATAAACGGAATGTGATCGTCGGAAATCACGCCAGTGCGCTCGAAAAAATGCGACTGGGCGCCTACCCGAGTCGCAGCCTGATAGATAACATCTTCTAGCCAGGGCGTGGAGTTATGGTCTCGTTCAATGTTGAGGTCAGCGTCGCCAATCATGTCCTCAAGCAAAAAAGCCTTGATGTTTTTGAGCGTGCCGTCTTTTTCCCATCTGTCCGCCAAATGCCGGACGCCGTATAAAGCCTCGGGATCGTACCAGGGCAGCCGCATGGATTCCTCCGCATCGTCCCAAAGCAACCACACGCTGTAGCCATTCAGCTTTTTGGCGCGAAGCTGGTTGGCCAACTCCAACAGCAACGCGCTCGAAGACGCCCCATCGTTCGCCCCGACATATGCGATATCTTTCAGCGGCCAGTTCGTATCGTAGTGGCTGGCAATCACGACAATGCCCTCACGGGTTCCTGGGAATTTGGCAATGATATTTCGTACTGGAAACTTACCTTCGGTCGTATCCACTGTAAAGCCGTCCTGCTCAACGTTGTCGTTTTTTAAATGCGACAAGATGTAATCCTCAACCTTCTTGTGGTTTGCGCTCCCAATAGGGCGCGGCCCGAAAGCAACAATTTCTTTGGTATATTGCATGGCCCGTGCCGCATTGAATTGGGGCGGAGAGGTTTCCGGGCTGTCATCAAATTTCATGGCGGCGGGCGCAGCCGCCGCCTGAACTTGGTCCGAACTCATGGGTGAAGCCGCCCCGTTCACGACTTTCCCGCCGCCCGTACACGCCGCGCCGCCCAGCAAGAGCAGCAGACAGGGGAAAGCAAATAAATTACGCCAAAACGATTTCATGCTTGGCGGGCCTTACGGGCATTGCGCTGCTGAGGATGCACAAACCACGCGATTCCGATGCTGGCAACGTACAGCCCGATCATGGGAGCGGCAAAGATGCACATCGTGGAAATATCAGGGGTCGGAGCGAGAATAGAAGCGACAATAAAGATAACCAAAATCGCGTAACGGATATTTCGCCACATCCAGCCCGCCGTCACCATTCCCATAAGCGCCAAAAAGAACACCAGGATGGGCATTTCAAAAACCACGCCCAGGCCGACTATCACCGTCAAAAATAGTCCCGTGTACTCGCTGATTGTGATCATCGGCTGGAACTGCTTGCCCAAACCAATCAGATATTTGAGCGCATCGGGAAACACCATCTTGTAGCCGAACCATCCTCCAGAAAGAAAAAGAAAGACAGTGGAAAACATGAAAGGAAAAACATAACGCTTCTCGTTGCGGTACAGTCCCGGAGAAATGAACATCCAAACCTGGTAGAGCACAAAGGGGGAAGTAAGAAAGAGTCCCGCGAAAACAGCAGTTTTCAAATACAGGTTAAAAGGGTCCACCGGGTTCAGGAAGGTAAGTTTAGCGACCATCCCATCCCGCGCCAGCGCGTCGATGATCGGGCGCTGCACGAAATCGTAGATCCGCTCGACGTAAATCCAGCAGGCCAGTGAGCCAACGGCAACCGCAATCGCCGAATAGACCAGCCTCCGCCGCAGTTCTTCCAAATGCTCCAGGAAGCTCATCGCAGGCATCGCTTCTTCCCGCTTTGCCTCAGGCGCCTGATCTACGGTGATCTCAGGCATTGGAGGCCTTTATCACAGAATCGGAATGATGATTGTCCACCGCTTGGGAATCGTTACTGAGACCGATGTCAACTACGTCAGAATGTGACCCTTCGCCATTTTCTGACCCCTCACGCTCAAGCGGATGGATGACGATTGGTTCTGGGTCCAGAATCTCCGGCTCGACGGATTTAGCCGCTACAGGTTCCAGATCATCGGATTTAGGATCAAGCGGCTTAAGATCAATGACCTCCCCAGATTCAGAGCCATCCGAATAAGAAACAGACTGAGGCTTCAAAGACAAAGTAGCAATTGCGCCCGGAGGCGGCTCAGCCGGAGCCAGAATCTTTTGAGCATTTTCCTGCTGCTCCATGTTGTCCATTTCCGTCTGGATCTGGGCCTTGAACTCGTTCGAGGCGCGCTTCAACTCATTCAGCAGTTTGCCGACCTGGCGGCCGATTTCCGGCAGCTTCTTGGGCCCAAAAATAACCAGGGCCAGCAAAAAGAGAAAGATCATGTCTGGAAAACTTGGACCCATCTCACTCATCATACTGCCACCCGCGAATACCGGCAAAGCCGCACGCGGCCTTTTAGCTTCTGTCATCCGATCGCGCAAGTCCTTCTGCTACAATGCCTGCCGACATGAAATTCACACGCTTCGCGGTTCTCGCATTAGTCGGCTGCTTCGCATTCATCGCCACCGTTTCCGCTCAAACTTCCTACCAACCGTCAGCCCCTCAATTTGAGTTGGCGGCGCTCGCGCCCACGCCTCCTATGGGATGGAATAGTTGGAACAAATTCGCCTGCAACGTGAGCGAACAACTGATTCGCGGCATGGCCGACGCGATGGTGAAGTCAGGCATGAAAGATGCCGGGTACAAATACATCGTGATTGATGATTGCTGGCAGGTTTCACGCGACCAGGATGGCAATATCGTCGCCGATCCGCAGCGATTCCCCTCCGGCATTAAAGCCCTTGCCGACTACGTTCACTCGCTCGGGCTGAAGTTCGGCATTTATTCTGACGCTGGCTACAGGACCTGCGCGGGGCGACCCGCTGGTCGGGGGCACGAATATCAGGATGCCGCGCGCTACGCCTCCTGGGGCGTGGATTACCTGAAGTACGACTGGTGCAACACCACCACGCAGGATGCCAAAGCGTCCTACGCGCTCATCCGCAACGCCCTGAACGCGTCAGGAAGGCCCATTGTGTTGAGCATCTGCGAATGGGGCACCGCCAAACCCTGGCTGTGGGGAGAACAAGTCGGCGGTAATCTCTGGCGAACAACCGGCGACATTCAAGACAGATTTGAAGGAAAGCTGAAGTGGGGCAACGGAACTTGCTGTTCCTATGGAATGACCGCGATCCTCGACGAGCAAGTGGGACTTGCCTCCTATGCCGGGCCGGGACATTGGAATGATCCCGACATGCTGGAAGTTGGCAACGGCGGTATGACTGACACTGAATACCAATCCCACTTCAGCTTGTGGGCGGAGTTGGCCGCTCCGCTTATCGCCGGCAACGACATGGCCAACATGAGGCCTGAAATCCGCGACATTCTCACCAACAAAGAAGTCATCGCGGTAGATCAGGACCCGCTGGGGCATGAGGGAACGCGTGTGGCCAAAGACGGGCCTATGGAAGTATGGTCGAAACAACTGAGCAACGGCAGCCGTGCCGTAGTGCTCTTCAATCGCGATTCCAAGCCTCGGGAAATTACCGCAACCTGGGAAGAATTGGGATATCCCAGCCATTTGAGTGCGGCAGTCCGCGACCTGTGGCAGAAAAAGGATTTGGGGGAGTTTACGGGAAAATTCTCAGCGCAAGTGGCTTCGCATGGAGTTGTCATGGTGACAGTGAAGCCGTAGGAATTCAGCGATGCAGGGTAGCGGAGATAAAAGCGGGTGTTCACCCTAGTAGGTCGATTCGACTACCGGGGACAAACCGATTCCACGATGTAGACAGAGTTGCAAGGTTTGCGTCGCTTACGTGAGTAGTTCGTAGGAAATATTACTGCCGGTTGAGGGATACCTTTCTTGCGTAGGATAAATGCAAGCCGATAGTTCCCGTTCGGCTTTCCTTCGAAACAAAATCTCCGCTCTTTCGTTTTATAAGAGACTTTTGTCCCGATCTGCGTGGTGCCCTCCTGCTCGCGTGTCTCGACCATAACTCTTTTCGAATCGAGAATCGCCGTGTCGGTCTTGTCCCGTAGCTCTACAGTGATGTTGTCGTCGAGGTCATAATCTGACGGTTTACCGCAAATATCTCCTAAACACACCTGCACGGTACCGCAGAGGCATGAAACTTTGTGCTGTAAGTATTTTAGGGTCGAACAATTTGAGCCGGGGTGCGGAGTCTGACCGACAATAAGAGAGTTAAGTAGGAATAAGAGCGATGTAATGGTAAGCGAACGGCGCACGGTAAGCAGTTTACGCTTATTCACAGCTACTCCCACTCAATCGTGCCCGGCGGCTTTGAAGTAATGTCATACACCACCCGGTTCACGCCTTTCACCTCATTCACTATCCGGCTGGAAATTGTCTTCAGCACCTCATGCGGCAATGGAGCCCAGTCGGCAGTCATGCCATCTTCGGAATGCACCGCACGAATCGCACAGGTGTAAGCGTAAGTGCGCTGATCGCCCATCACTCCCACCGACATGACCGGCAGCAGTACCGCGAAGGACTGCCAGATTTTCTTGTACAGACCCGCAGTTTTAATTTCGTTGACCACAATGTCATCGCACTCGCGGAGAATCGCGAGCCGCTCAGGAGTCACCTCTCCCACCACTCGCACAGCCAGGCCCGGCCCAGGAAATGGCTGACGCTGCAAGATATCTTCCGGCATTCCGAGATCACGCCCAATCCTGCGGACTTCATCTTTGAACAAATCTTTCAGCGGCTCAATCAGCTTGAGCTTCATCTTCTCCGGCAGGCCGCCGACGTTATGGTGAGACTTAATGATTTGCGAAGGCCCGCGTACCGAACGCGACTCAATCACATCCGGATAGAGCGTGCCCTGCACCAGCCAATCCACGCTTCCCTGCTCTTTTTCGATACGCTGCGCTTCTTCGTCAAATACCGCGATGAATTCATTGCCGATGATCTTGCGCTTCTTTTCTGGATCGATGACCCCAGCGAGCTTGCTTAGAAATCTTTCTGTGGCATCCACGGCAATCAGATGCAGGCCCAGATTCTCGCGCAGGTTCTGCTGCACTTTTTCAAATTCATTTTTGCGCAGTACGCCGTTATTCACAAAAACAGAGGTAAGCCGCGACTGACCATTGGCGTCGCGAAGAGCGCGGTCCACGAGCACGGCAGCCACGGCAGAATCCACACCGCCCGAGAGCGCACAGATGGCCCGTCCATTCCCGACCGTCTCGCGAACTTGTGCAATGCTTACGTCAATAAAATGCTGCGGCGTCCAGTTCGGCTTCGCGCCGCAAATGTTGAATACAAAATTGCGCAAAATCTCTGTGCCCAGCTTTGTATGGTGGACCTCCGGATGGAACTGCACCGCCCACATCTTTCGCGCCGCATTTTCCACGGCTGCTACCGCGCTCGGCGATTTCGCCGTCAGAACGAATCCTGAGGGCAATTCCAGGGCTTCGTCCCCATGCGACATCCAAACTTCCAACTGATTGGGTAGCCCTTCGAATAAAGCGGACTTCTCCGTTACTTCGACCCGAGCATGGCCGTATTCGCGTCGCGGCGCGGGACGCACCTTCCCTCCCAGCGCGTGGACCATGAACTGCAATCCATAGCAGATGCCAAGGACCGGAACACCCAAGTCGAATACTTGTTTTTGCGCTTCCGGAGCGTCCGCGTCATATACAGACGATGGACCACCGGAAAAAATAATCCCCAGCGGCGAATAACTGCGAATCTCTTTTAACGAAGCGTTACAAGGCAGGACAACGGAAAAGACGTTTTGCTCGCGCACGCGGCGCGCGATCAGTTGCGAGTACTGCGCGCCAAAATCGAGAATGACAATAGATTGGTTTTCCACGGATGAGTTTCGCAGATTGGCAAATAAGTGTACAGCAGGAATCGTGAAATGCGCCAGATCACTCGGAAGGCGGCGTCTCTTCGAGTCGAAGATCACCGCTAGAAAGATCGCTAAGGATCAATTCGTCCCGATCCACCCCCGCATGCAGAATGCCTGGTTCCGCAAGATGACCACCGTGCCTGGAATCAAATGGGCCAGAATCCAATGGCCTACGGACCAGCGCCACAGGCGGCTCTACCGGCCAATCAGAAATAGACAAGTAAGCGGCGAGGCGTCCAATGTAGAAAAAGTCCGCAAGCAGAAAATACGCCAGCGAAGATGCAATGAGCGCCGCCAGCGTGGCGGAGGCCCCCAAGGGCGCAATGCCAATAAAAAAAATGCTAAACATGCCAGTAATATAAATTGCCGTGATGCGTGCGAGCCCGAACCAAAACCCCGCCACGAAAATAGCGCCAGGGCGATCCGCGCATAAACCAGCGACTCTGCCAACGGCGGAAAACGTCTTGCGACCTTCTTTGGCCACAAAAATCGCCGCCACCGAGAAAAACCAGTTCAAGGCCGACCAGGCGAGCCAGATGATCATCACCAGCCCCAGGCAAAGAAAAACGGCGGCTCCCGCGAATGAATCGCTTTGCTGAGAGTTGGCATTGGCAATGACCACCAACGCTCCCAAAGACAAAACGCACGCACCAGTAAAAGCCAATGCCCGAAGGACGCTTAACCCCAGCATGGAGCGAAAAGTGATCCGTTCCACGGGAGGGTCACGATCAACAAGCAATCCACGCAGCGTCACAGCGCGGCCGATGGAGGCTAGAATCACCCAGCCCACCGTGGAACCGACCGCCAATACAAGAAAAGCACGAATCAGCCGAAGCGAGCTTCCCGCGAGGATTTGTTGCAGAGCTTTCAGCGCCAGCAT
>JANWKU010000156.1 GCA_025451215.1 Terriglobales bacterium | reverse complement strand
CGGAGAAGGCAAGGCGCGTCATCTTTTTCGCGCGCTATGAAGCCAGCCAGTTCGGGTCTCCTTATATAGAGACGGAGCACCTGTTACTGGGACTTCTGCGCGAAGATAAAGCCCTGACAAACCGCTTCTTACGCTCGCATGCGTCGGTTGAATCGATCCGCAAGCAGATCGAGGGACACACCACAATTCGGGAGAAAGTTTCCACTTCCGTGGATCTTCCTCTAAGCAATGAATGCAAGCGGGTGCTGGCTTATGCGGCGGAAGAAGCTGAGAGGCTCTCGCACAAGCACATTGGCACCGAACACTTGCTTTTGGGTTTATTAAGAGAAGAGAAATGTTTTGCCGCTGAAATCCTGCACGAACGCGGATTGCGGCTCTCAACAATTAGAGAAGAATTAGCACGGTCGAGCCAGGAGAAGGCCCAACCGCAACGCCAGCGGGAATCGTCTCTGCTGAGCGAGTTTTCGCGCGACCTGACCCAGGCCGCCATGGACAACCAGCTTGACCCACTGGTTGGACGTGAAGGCGAGGTCGAGCGCGTCGTACAGATTCTTTGCCGCAGGACAAAGAACAATCCTGTGCTGATCGGCGAGCCGGGCGTTGGAAAGACGGCTATCGTCGAAGGACTGGCGCAGCGTATTGCCGATGGTGAAGTTCCGTCATTTTTAGCTGATAAGCGCGTCCTGGCTTTGGATCTGTCATTAATCGTTGCTGGCACTAAATATCGCGGTCAGTTTGAAGAGCGGTTGAAGACCATCATGAAGGAACTGATGGAGTCGCAGAATTCCATCATCTTCATTGACGAGCTGCATACTCTGGTTGGCGCGGGATCGGCGGAAGGTTCGCTCGATGCGGCGAACATTCTTAAGCCGGCGCTTTCCCGTGGCGAGATTCAATGCATTGGCGCAACCACGCCGGGCGAGTATCGCAAATCCATCGAGAAAGACCGTTCACTGGAACGCCGCTTCCAGGCCGTAAAAGTTCCGCCGCCGAATGAAGCGGATGCAACCAAGATTCTTTTCGGAATCAAGGACCGGTACGAGAAGTTCCATGCGGTCACTTATACCGACGAAGCCATTAACTTCGCGGTGTCGCATTCGAATCGCTACATTCCGGATCGCTTTTTGCCAGACAAGGCTATTGATCTGGTGGATGAAGCTGGAGCACGAGTAAAACTGCGCCAGACTTCCCTGCCCGAGGAAATTACCGAAGTTCAAAAGCGGATCAAGTTCATTGTCCATCGCATGGAAAACGCCATCGCGAACCATGAGTTCGAGAAGGCGCGTTTCTATTCAGACGAAGAACGCAAGGAACGCGAGAACCTGCGCGTTCTGCGCGAAAAATATCATCTGGATGAATCTTCCATCGGCGTTGTGGGCCGCGAGGACATTGAAGACGTCGTCTCGCGCTGGACGGGTGTGCCTATCACTTCGATCAAGGAAGAGGAATCGCAGAAGCTGCTGCGCATCGAAGAAGAGCTGCACAAGCGGATCATCTCGCAGGACAAGTCCATTGTGGCTTTGGCCCGAGCGATTCGTCGCTCCCGCGCAGGCCTGAAGAGCCCGAACCGGCCGATTGGCTCGTTCCTGTTCCTCGGCCCAACCGGCGTCGGCAAAACCGAAGTCGCCCGCACGCTGGCGCAATTCATGTTCGGCAGCGAGAAGTCGCTGGTCCGCTTCGACATGTCCGAATTCATGGAGAAGCATTCGGTCTCGAAGTTGATCGGATCGCCTCCGGGATACGTGGGCTACGAAGAAGGTGGTCAACTTACCGAACGCGTGAAGCGGGCGCCCTATTCCGTCGTTCTTCTTGATGAAATCGAGAAGGCGCATCCGGACGTTTTCAATATCCTGTTGCAGGTGTTTGAAGACGGCCAGTTGACCGACGGCTTAGGCAACACCGTGGACTTCAAGAACACGATCATCATCATGACCTCAAATATCGGGGCGCGGCATTTGCAGAAGCGCGAGGGCCTGGGCTTCCAGTCGTCCAAGGAAGAAATGGTCTCCGAAAAAGTCGAGGATTTGGTGAAGGGCGAGGTTAAGCGTACGTTCAATCCGGAGTTCCTGAACCGCTTGGACGAGATCATTCTGTTCACCGCATTGAGCGAACAGGATCTCATCCAGATTCTGGAGCTCATGGTGACGCAGTTGAACCAGAACCTGGCACAAAAATCGATCACCGTGACTGTGACCGATGAAGCCAAGAAGTGGATACTAAACCAGACGCTCACCGACCGCAGTTATGGAGCGCGTCCGCTGCGCAGAGCGTTGCAGAAGTACATTGAAGATCCGCTCTCGGAGGCTTTGATCCAGGGCACGATCACAACCAAGCCAGCATTCATCGAGGTCTTCCTCGAGGACAATAAGCTCTTCTATCGTCCCGTGGATTCAGAGAAGGCCGAGGGTGTGCTGCTGTACGAAAAGTAACTTGATCCAGGCGCGGGCATCCTGCCTGTGCAAGAAATTAAGCCGCCAGTGAAAACTGGCGGCTTTAATTTTTGTGGGCTAAAAGATTCTTAAGCGGTTGCCTGGACGCCGCTACTCACCGCTCCCATCAAAGACATGTTCTCCCCAAACTGCGCGAAATCCTGTTGCATGCTGCTATAGGCGTCTTGCGCCGCTGAAACATTCCCCGATTGCAGGTCTTGTCCCAGTTCGCTGAACAATTGGTTGATCGGATTCTGTTGGTTGCTGCTCGAAGCGCCTCCGCTGCCATGGTGATGGTGGGGGGGCATCTGCGTGCCTTGGTTTTTTGCATCCTGCTGAATGGATGCGTAAGCTTGTTGAGCAGCCGTAACGTTTCCGGATTGCAAATCTTGCGAGAGCTGCGCAAACTCCTGCGAGATCGTATTGCTGCTCTGTAAGGAGGCCGAGTTGGTTTGCGGCGCGCCTTGCTGTAGCGTCGTTAAAACTGACTGCGATGCCGGCAGGTCCCCGGATTTTAAATCCTGACCGAGCTGCTCAAATTCCTGTTGGAATTGCGGCTTCTGGCTCGGCAGATTTGTGTTCTGCAGACTCTGGCTGCCAAAATTAAAAAGGCTGCTGCTCAAAATTCCAGCAATGGACATAATGTATCCCTTCAGCCTCTTGAAGTGCACGCTGATTTCCAAACCTCTAACGGGGGCGCATTGGCTTAAACACAACATTCGACATGGATTAATTCGAAGAGAAAAAACAGAATGCAGGTGATGGGCAAAGTTTGCCGGGTTCGCGCCTTTACCAATTCGGCAGAACTTGCCTAGTTTCTTCAGCACATTCGTAATCGATATGGATGAATCACTTTTTCACAATATTAATCAAACGCTATAAGCTAATAGCTCGTCATACATTTTGATCTTATGGAACTTCTCGTCTATTCCGCCTTCTGGTGCCCCGACTGCCGCACCGCCAAACGATTCCTGCAGCAACACAATATCCCGTTCACCGAAATTGATATCGAAAAAACGCCCGGGGCCGCCGAGGAAGTCATTAAGCACACCGGCAAGCGGGCCATCCCGCAGTTTGTAATTGACGGTGAATGGGTTCAGCCTTACCGGGCAGGCGAAGGCTTTCTCTATGAAAAGATGGCCAAACGCCTTGGCATTAAGGATCTTTAATACCCGCCGTACATAACCTTCCGTACCCTAGTCCATTGGCCCCCAACAAGAGAAGATAACGCATCGTTTCTGCGGATTGGGCCTCCCCGCCTCTTACCGTCCGTGAGCTTTTCATTCACTTATGGCCGAAGAACTTTCATTACCCGCAGAGATGAATGGCGAAGAGCCAATCGTGGAAGATTCGAATGCGGAAGTTCATCCCGCCGAAGCCCACGGCGACGACATCGTTTCCACCTCGTGGCAGCACTTCTTTCAAGCAACGCTGGGCGTGTTTCTGGTTGCTGGCGCGCTGTTCATGTCGCATTACTACCAACCTCCGCCGACCAATGATTTGCAGCAGCGGGTGCAACAGCTCACTCAACAGGTGAAACAGTTGCAGCAGGAAGAAACCATGCCTGCCGTGGTCCTTGACCGTTATCGAAATTCAATTTGCTACATTTTTGGGGTTTATCGCGTCGGCTTTCCAAACCAGCCGCCTTCGGTGCGCGTAAGGGTCTCTGGAACAGGCTTCCTGGTAGCTACCGGTCTGGTTGCAACCAATCGCCATGTGGCTGAGCCATGGTATGGCGATACGGAGTCGGAAGCCTTGATTCGCAAGGGAGCCATTCCGGAACTGGAGAAACTAGTCGCATTCTTCCCGAACTCGCCGACCCCCGTTGACATTACTCCAGCAGTATTTGCCAAGGACGATGATCTGGCAGTTGTCAACATTGCCGATTCGCCGATTACGCGCGATCTACGGCCTTTGCCGCTAGCAAAGGGAGAGTCAACGCCGGGCGAGTTGGTTACCGTTCTTGGATACCCCATGGGAGTGCTGGGCATGGTAGCGAAGTCCCCTACGGCGGTGTATGACCGTCTGGCATATCGCCATGACGACATCAACGCAGCCAGCGAGCTCGCAGCCTTGTCCCTGATTCGGCCATCCGCCACCTGCGGCCACTTGGGAGACGTCGTAGGAGAGAAATTGATTTATGACGCGCCCACCGCGCACGGCGGAAGCGGCGGTCCGGTATTTGACGCGCAAGGCGAAGTGATCGGGGTGAACTCCGCTTACATTGACGGCTTTTCCGGCGGCACGCTGGGAATTTCCGTGAAGGCGTTGCGTCCCTTGCTGCTGGCGGCGGAGAAGCAGCATTTGAAGCACTGACCCTGGAACGATTCCTATTTCACGTGTTGCCGGCGAATCCAGCCGATTTCCCGCACATGCTCTTCATTCCAGCGGCGCAGTCGCGCCGCCATGATCCCCGGCCGGCCAATGTATCCCACGATGCGCTTTTCGTCGTTGCGATCCACCACCGGCAGGCGGCCAATGTTATTGCGCAGCATTTTGCTTACGGCTGTGTGCAAGACTTCATCGGGATAAGTCACAGTTAGTGCGCGAGTCCCGGCCTCCAGAACCGGCATTTTCCCGGAGGGATCCGCCTCTAGCGCTCGCAGCAGATCGCCGCGAGTGACGATCCCGGTGAGCCTTTTATTGTCATCCACAATCATGATTCCCTGATGCCTGCTCAAGGCGGGATCATGATGAGCGATGAGTTCGGTCAATTCTCCAATCTGCATCTTCCCGCTGATCGTCGGCGGATCGGCGTCCATCATTTCGCTCACCGCGACCTGCTGCATGATATCCGCTTCGTAGTCCTGGTGAATGTACAGACCACGACGAGCGAGCTTTTCCGTCATGATAGTGGCTTTCGGCATGAGCAGAATGGCAATGCCTTCGGCAATGACGCTGACCAGCATGAGAGGCAAAACCGAGTTGTAGTCGCGGGTAATTTCAAAAGCAAAAATAATGAATGTGAATGTCGCGCGAGATGCCGCCCCAAATACCGCGCCCATGGCTACAATCGCGAACGCACCCGGAGCGAGGTGGGCCCACGGGAAAATTCTGTCAATGCCAATGGCGAATGCGCATCCCATGGCGGCGCTGGACATAAACATGGGAGCCAGCAGGCCACCAGAAGTTCCCGATCCCAATGAAACTACCAGCGCTACGGCTTTGGCAGCCATTACGATGAGCAATAGCTTGAGCACTAACTGCCCATTCAGAATGTCGCTAATCGTGTCATAACCTACGCCGAAAACGCGTGGAACGAAGAATCCAATGATTCCCAGTGCCAACGCTCCGACCGCCGGCCACCATAAAGAATCAAAAGGCAGATGTTGGAACTGGTCTTCGGTCCAATACAGCAAGCGCGTAAAACCAACCGCCGCCACTCCGCAGAGTCCTCCCAAAAGCAGATAAAAAGGGATCGCGTGAGGAATGCCGAAGTCAGTGGCATGCACCACGAACATGGGCCCCTGTCCCAGGAGTTGCATGTGGACGGCGGTAGCCAGAGTGCTGGCGATGACAAGCGGGATAAAAGAACGCGACTTAAATTCGAAGAGCAGCAGTTCAATAGCGAGAATCACGCCGGCAATGGGCGTATTGAAAGTTGCTGCCATCCCCGCACCCGCGCCGCAGGCAAGCAGCACTTTGCGCTCGGACGCAGTGGTGTGTAGGAACTGGCCAATCACCGAACCAACCGCGCCTCCGGTTTGAATGATGGGGCCCTCGGCACCAAAAGGACCTCCGGTGCCAATGGCAATCGCCGCCGAAATTGGCTTAAGCAGCGCGACGCGCGGCTGAATCTTGCTCTTGTTGGTGAGCACCGCTTCCATTGCCTCAGGAATGCCGTGCCCTTTGATCCTGGGCGAGCCGTACTTGGCCATGAAGCCGACAATGATGCCGCCAACCACCGGCACAGCAATCACCGATATTCCCAGACGATTGTGCTGCGCGCTGGTCAGCAGCCAGGAGACTCGGTGATAGAAGGCAATATTTGTGAAGAAGCCGATGAGCCGGTAAAGAACGAAGGCAATCACGCCCGCCAGCAAGCCAACCAAAGCGGCCAGGAAAGAGATGAGAACAATGCGGAACCCGGCAGGCGGGGGAATGTCGCGAGCGGAACGTTTGACTAACGTGGGGCCGAGCGCAGCCTTGGGCGCGGAACTGCCACCTTTTTCAGGATCACGAAATCGCGGCCGGGAACGAGCAAGGCTCATTCTCAAGGGTCACCCCATTCGACCTACAGTCCCAAACAAAGTATATCGCTTTACGATAGACCGCAGGCAAACAGGCGCCTTTGAATTGTGAGTATTACTTGGCCGCCTTACGCTCGGTCATGAAGCGAAGCAGCGACGTGCCCGAAAATCGGCTGGGTTCCTGCAACTCCTGCATCAGTTCCCAGTTTTTAGTCTTGAGGATGTCGAAGGCCGTAAGAATTCCCGACAATTCCCCGGAGGTGCTGTCGAGCACCAGGCAGTGCCCATAAGCGCCGTCCAGGAACCGCTTCGCCACCCCATGAACGACTTCGTCGGTGTAAGCCACGGGAAAATCCGTGTGCGCGATGGAAAGCGCAGTGGCATCCGGAGCGGCGCCGAGAAGATCGCGGCGATAAACGATCCCGATGACGCGTTCTTTTTCATCCACTACGGGCACGCATTCATGGCCGGCGATATCAACCACGAAATCGGAAACTTTCTGATCGCCTCGAACCGTCTCCATTTCCGGATTCATCACGTCGCGCACCCGCAGCATTTTCATGGGGTCAATTTCGTAAGCTTCGGGCACGAGATGGCCGCGGCGCACCAGTCGTTCGGTATTGATGGTTGTGCGCATAAAGAAATGGACCGCCAAGTCAGCAACCACTGCAACCAGGAATACCGGAAGGATGGCGTTATATGCCCCCGTCACTTCCAGCATGAACAGGATCGCGCTTGGCGTGGCCCGATACAGGCTGCCGAACAGAGCAGCAGTAGCCACCATGCCGTAAAGGCCAATGGTGGATGCGTTCGGCATAAACAAATGCATGACCGAGCCAAATGCCGCGCCCAGGCTCCCGCCGATCATCAAAGCCGGAGCAAACGTTCCGCCGGATGCGCCCGAGCCGAGCGCCACGCCAAATGAGACCAGTTTTGCCACGCCGATGCCAAACAGCACATGCATGGGGTGCGGCCTGGCCAGAATGTCGGCGATGACGGAATATCCCGTACCAAAAACCTGCGGGTAAAATATTCCGATAATTCCGACGATTAACCCGCCAAATGCGGGGATCAGCGGAAACCAAATTTTAAGGCTTTCGAAATAGTCCTCGCATAAGTACAGAGTGCGGGTCATCAACCACGCGAGGGCAGCGCAAATAACTCCCAAAATCACGAAAAAGGGCAGCTCTAGCGGATGAAAATGATAATTGGTAATGACCGGGAACACCGGATCAGCCCCGCGGAAACCCATCGCGACCATGGTTCCGGTCGCCGAAGCCAAGGCGATGGGCACGAACGAACGCGCGCGAAATTCAAACACGAGCAATTCGACGGCAAGCATCACGCCAGCAAATGGAGTCTTAAACACACCAGACAAACCAGCGGCAGCCCCACAAGCAAGCAGGATGCGTCGTTCCGCTGGCGAAGATGGGAACAACTGGCTCAACAATGAGCCGATTGCCGCTCCAGTTTGAATAATGGGACCTTCCGCACCGAACGGGCCGCCGCTGCCAACGGTTATGGCGGCGCTTAACGGCTTGAATATGCTGACACGGGCCTTGACGATGCTGCGGTTATTTAAAGCGACCGACATCGCCTCGGGAATGCCGTCGCCCTTAATCTCAGGAGAGAAATAGTGGATTAAAATTCCCACGATGAGGCCACCCGCCGCGGGTAAAAATGGCGTCCACCAATGAAGCACCGCAATATTCGGAGAGAGATTGGCGGAGGTCGCCCTTCCATAAAAGCACAAGTTAGAAATAAAGTTGATGGCCCGCAGCAAGCCTTCCGCAATTAGACCGCCGGCAACACCCACGACGATTCCCAACAGCGAAATTCGCAGCATACGCCAAGATTGTCGCTTGCTGGCTCTTGCGGATACCTGGTCCTGGCCAGATGAAAGAAAAGCACCCGTGGTGCTCCCAACAAATGAATCCTGATCTTGCCTTTCTGACATCTACAGTGCTCTCCTTTGAATTCTCTTTTTCTTTTTTGCGCCTGTTCCGTCGGAGCTCTTTGTTCCAGTACCTGTCATTACCCGGTTCAAACTTCGCAGCAGAGCGGGACCTTGCATGCGGAGTTCTTCCCGGTGCGAAAGGGAAAGCTCGCGCAATACGCGCTCTCCTTTGCTTGTGAGGTGTAGCAGCACCTCACGGCGGTCGTCGCCATGCCTGCGCTGAACATAGCCTCCGGCAGCCAGGCGGTTCACCAACTCCACGGCGCTATGATGCTGAATCTGAAGGCGTTCCGCCAGTTCACTAATGCGCGGCCGGACGTTTTTAGGGAGCCCCTTCACCGCCAGCATAAGTTGGTGCTGGCGCGGCTCAATGCGGGCTGCACGAGCCGCAGCCTCGCTGAAATGCAAAAACCGCCGGATTTGATGACGCAACTCCGCAAGCGATTCGTAGTCCGTCAGGGTGAGTCTCTTCATGCGCCTATATATCGTACCACGACATATTATTGGGATTGCCGGTCAATCATGACCAAAGGTAATGCGAAAACCATCGGAATGCCCAGTCCAGGTATTGGGGCAATTTGCACGGAAGAAGTTCGTATCAGGGTATGGCTAAGCCATATGGCGGCGGCACAAACTAGCCAGCAATGCCATCCGCCATTTAGAATCCCTAGTTCGCATTTGCGCAAGGAAGTAGCGCGAATGTAATTGAGGAATAAAGACTTGATACCACGCTATACACGGCCGGAAATGGCCCGCATTTGGAGCGACGAGAACCGCTTTCGCAATTGGCTGGCTGTAGAGACGGCGGCAACGGAAACACTTGCCGCATCCGGAATTGTGCCTAAACAGGCCGCCAAGGCCATTCGAGAGCGCGCTGACTTCCGTCTGGAACGCATTCAGGAGATCGAAGCCGAAGTCCGCCACGACGTGATCGCTTTCACAACGGCAGTGGCGGAATTCGTCGGTCCGGAATCGCGGTGGTTCCATTACGGCCTCACGTCCAATGACGTGGTGGACACTGCGCAAGCGTTATTAATCAAGCAGGCATCTTCGGTGATCGCGGAAGATTTGCAACGATTATCAGAGGTCCTTAAGCGCCGCGCCTTCGAGTTTAAAGACACGCCTATGGTTGGGCGCACCCACGGAATCCATGCCGAACCAATTACCTTTGGATTCAAACTGGCTAACTGGTATTCAGAGACCCAACGCAACATTGAACGATTTTCTCGCGCGGCGGAGGAAATGAGGGTAGGCAAGTTCTCCGGTGCGGTGGGAACCTTTGCTCATTTGACGCCGGAACTGGAAGAGAAAATGTGCGCGCGTCTGGGATTACAGGCAGCGGCCATTTCTTCACAGGTGATTCAGCGCGACCGTCATGCAAATTATCTGGCCACTCTTGCGGTGATTGCTTCAACCCTGGACAAGATTGCCACGGAAATCCGCCACTTACAGCGGACCGAAGTCCGCGAAGCTGAAGAGTTTTTCAGCGAGAAGCAAAAAGGTTCATCCGCCATGCCGCACAAGCGGAATCCCGTGACGTGCGAGCAGATCAGCGGACTGGCGCGGGTGGTGCGGGCAAACGCCCAAACGGCCTTTGAAAATGTCGCGCTGTGGCACGAACGCGATATTTCCCACTCTTCCGCAGAGCGCGTCATAATTCCCGATTCCACGACACTAGTGGACTATCTTCTTCAAAAGACGACCAATTTGATTGAGACGATGTTTGTATATCCTGCGCGGATGAAGATAAACCTGGAGAGCACTGGCGGCCTGGTTTTCAGCGGCCAGCTATTGTTGGATCTGGTGGAGCATGGAGTTTCGCGCGAAGAGGCTTATCGCATAGTCCAACGTAACGCCATGCGGGCCTGGAAAGAAGGATTGAACTTCAAGGAATTGCTCTTTGCCGACGAGGAAATCACCGATCGAGTTCCCCGCGCTCAGATCGAGCGCGCCTTCGATTTGAAGCGGCAACTGCGCAACATAGACAAAATCTTCGGACGCGTATTTGGCAAGCAAGGCGGAGGAAAGGCGCGGAGCCGCGACAGCAAGAAAACTGCTTCTAAAGAACGCGTCCGGCGCTGACCCCGCCCCTTGTAACGTCGCTGAGCCTTAGCTTTTCTTCCCGAGCAAACCATCCACCGACGCGCATCCGGCGCCGGTCAATAGCAGGCAAATATTCGCAGCCAAAAGTGTAAGCGCGAATTCATACCCCATCGGCATAAAGAAACCATTCTTTAGGTGGATAGCGAGAATGGCAACCAGCATATCAATGGCTAGTAGAACTGCAGCCATGCGAGTCGCCACTCCCAATACCAGCGCAATGCCTCCGACAAATTCAACGAGGCTTACGACTATCGCAGAAAGTGCGGGTAATGGAATACCGATGTGAGAAAACAGCGCGGTCACGCCGGCAATGTGATAAACAAACAACTTCTGCGCACCATGCGCAAGGAATACGGCTCCTACCACAATTCTCAATACCGTAATGCCACACGAACTCTTGCCCATTATTTTTCCCTCTCAGAGAATAGTTTGAACAGATGTCGCCATAACGAATAACGTTTCAAAAAAATTAACTCGCGGAAGTGGCCGCTTTATCTAACAAGTCCAGCAGGCTGTTGAGCTTCTTTTCGCCCATATGGCCAAGCAGGCTGTGCAAGAACTGGCGGATGACCGGGTCGAGTTGTTTTAGCAAGTCCGCTCCCTTTGGGGTGATTTTGGCCACCACTATCCGCCGGTCTTCATCTCCCCGTCCACGGTGGACCAGGCCCATGCGCCCTAAACGATCCATCAGCCGAGTTATGTCCGGGTCGCGCGTAATCATCCGTTCGGCAATTTCGCTGCACGCGAGCCCTTGTTTTCCCGCGCCCCGCAGGATGCGTAAAGCGTTGTACTGGGTCGGGGAAAGTCCCTGCGGCTTCAAGGCCTCGGTCAGCCGCCATTGCAGGCGGTCCGCAGTCCACAACAAAGCCAGAAAGGCTTCTTGTTCCAGGCTTTCGAAGGGTTTGCCCTGCTTTATTTCTGCCTGAATGCTCGCATTCACATGGGAATTATATTCGTTATAACGATTATTGTGAAGCTAGCTTGCCGGCAATCCCTGGAATCCTGCTGCGGGTACACTACTGACAAATCCTATGGTCCATTGGACGACATTCGCGCTGAAGGTGGTCTCAACGTTCGGAACGATTTCCAGCCTTATCTATTACCTCATTTCCAGCCGCAGCGCGGCGCGATTTCATGCCGAACAACTTGCCGCACACTCTCGTGAGTTTTCTTTCATGCCTCCGGTTTCGATTCTGAAGCCACTAAAGGGCACCGATCCCGGCATGTATGAAAGCTTCCGCAGTCACTGCCTGCTGGACTATCCACAGTACGAGATCTTGTTTGGAGTGAGTGAAGCGAAAGATCCGGCCTTGGAACTCGTGGAGCGGCTGAAAATAGAATTCCCCGAAAAAGAGATTCGCGTTGTGCTCTGTGAACGGAATTTGGGTGCGAACACCAAGGTCAGCAATTTGGCCCAGATGCTCCCCGAGGCGCGCTACGAACACCTCCTTGTAAACGACAGCGACATTCGCGTGGAAACCGGATATCTGAAAAGCGTAATTGCGCCGCTCGAGGACAAGATGACAGGCCTGGTGACTTGCCTCTACCGCGGGAAGCCGTCGGCGACATTGGGTTCGCGTCTGGAGGCCCTGGGCATTGGCACGGATTTCGCCGCAGGAGTGCTCACGGCGCGATACCTCGAGAAAGGCATCCGCTTCGGCATGGGGTCCACACTGGCCTTCCGCCGTACCGACCTTCAATCAATTGGAGGATTCGAGGCCCTGCTCGACTACCTTGCCGACGATTATCAATTGGGTTTCCGGCTGGCGGCTGAAAAGAAAATCGCGCTGTCTGAAACTTTCGTGGAGACTTCCCTTCCCGCGTATTCTCTACGTGATTTTTGGCATCACCAACTGCGCTGGGCAAGGACGGTTCGCGACTCGCGCCGTTCGGGATATCTCGGCCTCATCTTCACCTTTGGTCTAACGTGGGCCCTGCTCACTGTCATCCTGGCTCATGGCGCCCGTTGGGCCTGGGGTCTGCTGGCGGCTACAATCGCGCTCCGCGTCGTCCAGGCTGTCACCACGGGCCGCCTTTGCCTGCAAGACCGCCAGATTGTTCGGCTGCTATGGCTGCTTCCCTTGCGCGATCTGATTGCCGTCGCGATATGGCTGGCAAGCTTGCTGGGCCACACCATCCGATGGCGCGGCGAACGCTTTTATTTGCAAAAAGGGAAACTGGCGAAGAGGCGCTGAAGAATAGCCTCCGAAGCTATGGCCCTGTCACGGGCGATCCGCAGCGATAATCTTCCCGCCCTTGCGAAACGAATATCTTTCCCCGCGCCACACAAAACCGCGCCCGGAAAAACTAGCGAGCCAGAGAAAGAATCCCAGCAGGTCGCGCAGCGGATACAGCCAGCACAAGCTCAAAGCTCGTCGATCTCTTACAATCCCCCACCCCACAACCAGCGATTGCACCATTCGATTGAGCCAACCCACCCCCAGGCATAAAACTCCAAGCCACGGCTTGCCAATCGCCAAACAAACGACGAATCCCAGCAATCCAAAGGGAACAGCGTAAGTAAGCCCAGTCCCAACGTGTCCCGCTGGGCGCGAATAGCGGGTGCTTTTCATCCAGCGCAGTTGGTCCGCTAAGGTTCGCCAAAAAGGTCGCGGCGTAAGCACGTGCTCAATCACATAATGGGAGAAGATGACTTTATAGCCCGAGGCCCAAATTTTTTGTCCCAGCTCGAAGTCGTCGGAGTAATAATCCGCGACCGCGGGAAATCCGCCCATTTGTTCGAGCACTTCCCGCCGCGTGGCTGTGACTGGGCCGAGAGCAAATCGCATGCCTTCCAGCATGTCCGCCACAATCACGCCGGAGGTCATTTCCACGGACATTCCCAGCGCTTCAAGGCTTGAACTTAGACCTAGCGCTGGCACTCCTCGGTATGGACAGGTCACCAAACCGATTTTTTCATCCCGGAGGGGAGCAACTACGTTCTGCAGCAGGTCCGGGCCCACACAAACGTCGCTGTCGCTCATGACGATGTAGCGAGCAGTGGCGAACGCCACCATCTTTTGCTGGGAAAACACTTTGGCATTGGCCCACGTCGGAGGTCCCGAAAGCACCACGCGAGATTTGACCTGAGGGTAATTCAGCCGAAGTCTTTCCACGACCGCCAAAGCGGGGTCGCTGGCATCGCGAACGCCAAAAATGATTTCGAAGTTGGGATAGCTTTGTCGAAAAAAGCTTTCCAGATTTCTTCCCAGGTCCGGCTCCATGCCGTGCAAAGGCTTCAAAATCGTCACCGGAGGCAGAGAGGCGTTTTCGATTTGCCGCGCCGAGGCCGCGCCCACACGCGCATTTCGCTTGTACCGCTGCGCCGCGAGCAGAACCAGGCAGAGATAAATGAAGGAAGTGATGAGCCCGAGAAACGCAAGTCCCAGCAACAAAAGTCCAAGCATACCAGTGGCCGGAAGGTGAGCGAAATTCATGCGGAAGTCAAACGGGATTATACGGGAACGGCGTGCGGGAAACTATTTCGCGGAGGCCGCCATGGCCAGTGTAATGGGAGCTTCCAGGACTTCGCGGACTTTGCGGCTCAGCATCTTCAGGCTGAATGGCTTTTGCAGGAAATTGCTGGTCACGTCAATGGATCCGTAACGCTGCACGGTGCTCTCCGCGTATCCGGAAACAAAAAGCACTTTCATATCCGGCCTGGCGTTGGCCAGTTGGCCTGCAAGTTTCGCTCCGCCCATGTGGGGCATCACCACGTCGGTAATCATCAAATCAATCGTGTTCTGATAGTCGCGAGTGACCGTTAAAGCATCGTCGCCATTGGTGGCCTGTAGGACTGTATAACCGCAGGTGGAGAGAAATTCAGAGGCCGACTGGCGCACTGCCTCTTCATCTTCCACTAGAAGAACGGTCTCAGAGCCGCGGGAATTTTCCTCGGCAATATGGCCGGGGGGAAGCTTGCTCAATTTTTGTTGCGCGCTGGGCCAGTAAATCTTGAACGTCGTGCCCATGCCCGGTTCACTGTATACCCAAACAAAGCCTCCATTCTGCTTCACGATGCCGTACACGGTAGCCAGTCCGAGCCCGGTGCCTTTGCCTTCTTCTTTGGTGGTGTAAAAAGGCTCAAAAATATGGTGCACGTGCTCAGGCAGGATTCCCTGGCCGGTATCGGTAACCACCATCAATACATAGTTCACTTTAGGCACAATCGCGTGACGCGGCAAGTAGGTTTCGTCCAAATACACGTTGCTGGTTTCAACGGTGAGCTTTCCGCCATGCGGCATGGCGTCCCGGGCATTGGCCGCGAGGTTCATCACGATCTGTTCAATCTGCACCGGGTCGCACTTAATTTTTGCCATTTCCAGCCCGGGCTGAAATTGCAGTTGAATATCTTCACCAATCAATCGGGGCAGAATACGCACCGCATCCTGCAACACCACATTCAGATCCAAAATCTGGAGTGATTGCATTTGCCTGCGACTAAAGGCCAGCAGTTGCCGGGTAAGATCGGCGGCGCGGCGTGACGCAGTCATGATCTGGTCCACATTCCGCCGCAGCGGGTGTTCGTGAGTGATGGAATCCTGCATCAGTTCCGCGTAGGCGCTGATGACCATCAGCAGATTGTTAAAGTCATGCGCAATGCCGCCAGCCAGACGGCCGATGGCGTCCATTTTCTGGGCCTGAAGTAACTGCGCCTCCAGCCGCCGCTTTTCAGTGACATCGTGGTCGCAGCAGACAAAATGCGTGGTCTTGTCCTGCGCATCCTGTAAGGGAGCAATCGTCCGCTCCACCAGCAGAGCATCGCCGTTCTTCTTACGGCTGGTGACATTGCCGCGAAAAACATTTCCGGCAAAGATCGTCTCCCACATCTGGCGATAGGTTTCAGGATGCTCCGTTTCTACTTCCAGCAGGCTGAACGCATTCCCTTTGAGTTCGACGGTGGTGTATCCGGTGGATCGGGTAAACGCGGGATTGATATATTCAACCAGTCCTGAACTGTCCATGATGACGATCAATTCCGTGGCCTGTTCCACAGCGCTCCACAGTTTGCTCAACATCACTTCCGATTTTTTGCGCTGCCGCTCTTTGCAATGCGCCTGAATCGCGCAATCCAGCGCATGCAGCGCGGGCGACTCGCCGATTCCGGGTACCGGGAAAGCCGTGCCATGGCCGCCATGAAGGATGCCTACCAGCGCCGACTCGCTCACGTGGTCGCTGATAAAGACCAGAGGCGGGTAGCCTCCTCGCTTGCGGATGGCGCTGGAAAGCTGGAGCGCCATGGGATCGCCGGAACGATAGTTGCACAGCAGCAGATCACATGTATTGTTTTCCAATTCCCTGATGGCTTGGGTCGGGGACGCTGCGTGGCGCGCTTCCACTCTTCTGTCCGCCGCCCGTCCCAGAAGGTCCTGCAGATAGGTGAAGTCTTCCGCATTGTCGCTAACCAGCAGCAAACGCAGTTTTTGACTTCCCGCCGCGGACTCTTTCGCCTTACTCATGGCTGACCTTACCCATGGTTATCGGAACCAGAAAGCGTTTGCATGCACGGGCCGATAAGGATTTGTTGGTGAGCGCGTAAAGGAAAGGATCAATTCAGGAAAGTGCGTATTTAGGACAACAGTAAACCCAAAAGTAAAAGGCATGGAGCGCCGCTCCCCATGCCTTGGTAAACGAGTAAATAGACGATTAGTTGGAGCTGCCACCCGCTCCGGCGCCAGCCGGCGCGGTAGCGCTAATGGCCAAAGCAAACTTCTTGCCGCCAAATCGGAGTTCTTTGAGTGAGGCGGTACCATCGGAATTCCGTTCCACGACCGCCTGATTGCTGCCTGACGCCTGATCTATGGCAACAACTTTCGCTGGAGCCTGCGCCACTACTTTGCGCCCTTTCATAATGTTCACTTGGACATCCGGCCCCGCGCCCTCCCACGTAACGGAATAATCGCCCGCCTGCAATTGTTTCCCGTTCACCGACACTGTGTTGTTCAACTGGAATGCGCCTTTATTTGCCGCGAACGCGGTCGCTGCCAGCATCAGCACAACCACCAACAATACAGTCTGATAACTTTTGCCTCTCATAATGCTCCCTTCGCCCGCTAGATTCGGGTCGCAGCTTTTGGCGGCCACAAAATGACCCTCAAGCGTTGCGTTTTACAACTGAAGGCCTACAATGTGCGGCGGGGTCAAAGCACCAGCGCAAATGCGCATTGCTGTGCGGGGATTGCGCCATCCGGCCGCCAAACCTGGAATGACGCAGTCCCCTCAACCCCGTAATCTCTGAACTCGAAATTCTCTCGCGCTATTTGATACGGTTTCCGCGACCGAAAAGTTTAAAAATCAAACCTTCCAATCACAGTCTTGGACGCAGTTTTTTCGAGGTTGTTAGCAACACCTTAAATGTCTACAACATGCACGGTATGTTTTGTTAGATCAGATGCTTTGGCGGGTGAGGAAAATGTGAAGAAGAGAAAATTTTGCGAAAATGAATCACCGTACGCTCTTTAGAAAATCCAGAGGAAAAGTTTTGAGAAAATGCGCAGGCGCGGCACACTGGCCGCGCCCGATCGCAAACTATTGTGCGGATTCTTCTTTTTCGACGACAACTTTCAAGTGCGTGGTGACTTCCTTGTGCAGCTTGATCGGAATGGTGAACTCACCCAACGTCTTCAAAGGTTCGTGAATCTGGATCTTGCGGCGGTCCAGCGTGAATCCCTTCTTGGCCAGCGCGTCCGCGATGTCGCCTGAGGTTACAGAACCAAAAAGCTGGTCCTGCTCGCCAGTACGCCGCTGGAATGAAACAGAAACCCCGTCGAACTGTTTGCTCAACTCTTCCGCCTGCACTTTTTCCTTGGCGGAACGGCGCACGGACGCGGCCTTCATCTGCTCAATGACGGCTTTATTGCCAGCAGAGGCTTCAATGGCCAGCTTGCGTGGCAACAGATAGTTCCGCCCATATCCTTCCGCGACTTTTACCAGGTCGCCGCGCGAGCCAAGTTTGTTCACATCTTCTTTGAGAATGACTTCCATGGGTGCTCCTCTAAATATCAATTGCGCGAATTCCACGTGGTGCCGCAACGTCGGCAGCCTACGGGGATCCGCAGTCAGTAATTAGGACGCGCGGGCTGAAAACGGCAGCAGAGCGATATTGCGCGCCAACTTAATGGCAGAAGAAAGGCGCCGCTGGTGCGGAGTGCACACGCCAGTCAAACGGCGAGGCACGATCTTTCCACTCTCGATGGAAACAAACTGCCCGAGCAGCCGGTAGTCCTTGTAATCAATCGCATCAATTTTTTCCACGCAGAACTTGCACACTTTCTTGCGCCGAAAATATTTGCGGCCGCCTTCACGGCCTCCAGGGCCTCCGGGGCGCGGACCGCGATTGCGGTCGCCGCCGCGGTCTCCTCCACGGTCAGTTGGACGTTCCGAGGAACGTTCTGAAGAACGCTCGGGGCGTTCGCCGCCTCCGGTGGAACCTTCAGCGGATGTTGTTCTAGTTTCGTCAGCCATGGTACTCCTTCGTTTTCCTGTTTGGAGCTACAGGCATTCTCGCCCGTAGGCTTAAGAACCGCGAGCGACACGCCGCCCGCTGCTCCGTCAAAATTGTTATGCCGTAACAGCGGCAGTTTCGCCACCCGCTTCCGCAGGAGCCGGCGCTGGTGGCGCCTTGCGCTTCGCTTCGCGGAGCTTCTTGATCTTGTCCAGGCGCTTCTGGGCTTCGTCAATACGCACAGTGATGAATTTAATCACTTGTTCAGTGACGCGTAGGCGACGCTCAAGTTCGTGCACGAGTCCGCCGCTGCCTTCGAGGATCAGCAGGATGTAAATTCCGTCATGGAACTTGCGCACCGTGTAAGCGAGCCGTCGCTTACCCATAATGTCCACCTTGTGGACGCTGCCTCCCGATGAAGTCACAACCGTCTCCAGCGTGGAAATCAGCTTTTGCTGCTCTTCCTCCGGCATGTCGGGCCGGACGATAAACATCAGTTCATAAGTACGATTCATTCTGTTCTCCAAATTCTTGCGCTGCCTAAACCATCCGCAGCTAGCTTCCGCCCCTAATTCTCCGGGCCGGCTTCCTTTTCCTTCCGGTTAAAGCGATTCATGGCCGGGCCTTCGCCTTCAGTCAGAATCACTTTCACTGCTTCCACCGCAGCTTCCAGCATTTCACTCACGGCCGCCAACTGCGCTTTGCGGAAGGGCGACAGTAAATAATCTTTCCCATCCGATACTTTATACTCCGGCGCTACTCCCAGCCGGATACGCAAAAAGTCCTGGGTGCCCAGCGCGCCGATAATGGACTCAATTCCGTTATGGCCCGCCGAGCTTCGCTTGCGGTGAATACGTAACGTGCCCAGCGCGAAATCCATCTCGTCCTGAAGCACGATCAAGCCGCTTTGCGGATCAATCTGGTGCTCAGCAACTAACTCCCGCACCGACAGTCCGCTCAGGTTCATGAAGGTTTCTGGTTTTGCCAGAATCACCGTCTCAGAACCAATGACCGCACGTCCCGTAAGCGCCCTGCATTGACGATTTCTCACTTCGACCTTGCACTGGTCCGCAATCAGGTCAACGGCAAGAAATCCGGCGTTGTGCGGCGTGAACTGGTACTCGATTCCCGGATTTCCAAGACCGACAATCAGTTTCACGCCGTTTCAATTTCCCCCGCCTACTATTACACTTATGCCCGTCAAGCTCTTTCGTCGAGCTACGCCCGACCTGACGGGCGAGGGCGCCCGTCGCTATCCAAGCACTACTTCTTTTCTTTCTTCTCGGCTTTTTCGCCTTCCGCGCCTTCTTCAGCGTCCTGCTTACCCTTTTTAATGACTTCAGGCTCGCTGGGTCCAGCCGCCGCATCAGCAACAGCCTCCGGAGCCGCCACCACTTCTTCTTTCACGATGGTGATGTGGGCCACGGTCTGGGTTTCATCCGTCAAGTACTTCACCTTGTCGGTATGCGTGAGATCCGCCACGCGCAGGACCTTGCCGAAAATAAGTTCAGACACATCCGCTTCAATCGAGGCAGGAATATCGCCCGGCAAGCACTCGACTTCCACTTCACGCAACACCTGCTCGAGGATGCCGCCCTGCTGCTTGACCCCAGCCGCTTCGCCCTTGAGCACGATAGGCACGGCGACGCGCAGCTTCTGGTCCATAGCGATGCGTTTGAGATCAATGTGCATCAACGAGCCCTTGATGGGCTCATATTGCCAATCCACGATCATGGCCTTGGTGCGTTCGCCACCATCAAGAGCCAGGTCAAAAATGGAGTTGTGGCCGCTTTGCGAATTCAAGATCCGCGACACATGCCGCGGGTCGAGAACTACCGGCAAGGAATCCTTGCCCGCGCCATAGAGAACGGCGGGAATTTTTCCGCCGGCACGCACGCGGCGTGCGGCGTTCTTATTGCCCGGAATGCGGGGTTGCGCTTGCAGTACGTTGCTTTCAGTTGTTGCGGTCGCCATAATCTCAATCCCTATAAGAACAATTTACTGACAGATGTCTCTTCGTGAATCGACTGAATTGCCCGCCCGATCAAACCAGCAATCGACAGGACTTTAATTTTCGGTTCACTCCGCGCAGCTTCACTAAGCGGAATGGTGTTCGTTACAACCACCTGCTTGATGCAAGACTTCGCGATATTTTCCACAGCCGGCCCGGAAAACACAGGGTGCGAGCAGCAGGCATACACTTCCGCCGCGCCGTTTTGCATTAATGCGCTGGCCGTTTTTACCAGCGTTCCCGCAGTATCAATCAAATCGTCGATGATCAGGCACGTGCGGCCATTCACGTCTCCGATGACGTTCATGATTTCCGCCACGTTCATCTCTACGCGGCGTTTATCCACGATGGCCAGCGGAGCGTCAATCTTTTTCGCAAAAAATCTCGCGCGCTCCACGCCGCCCGCATCCGGCGAAACCACCGTCAGATTCGGCAGTTCAAGCTTTTTGAAATAATCCACCAGCACCGGTGAAGCAAAAAGATGGTCCACCGGAATATTGAAAAATCCCTGCAACTGCGGCGTATGCAGATCAACAATCAATGCGCGGTCGGCGCCTGCCGTCGTCAGCAAATCCGCCACCAGCTTCGAGGAAATCGGCACTCGAGGCTTGTCTTTGCGGTCCTGACGCGCGTATCCATAATACGGAATCACCGCCGTAATGCGCCGCGCTGAAGCCCGCTTGAGCGCGTCCAGCATCAGCAGCAATTCCATCAAATGGTCATCTACCGGACGGCATGTAGACTGCATGACGAAAACATCCGCGCCACGCACATTCTCCTGTATCTGCACGTAGGCTTCGCCGTCCGCAAATCGCGTGACCAATGCCTGCCCGCGATTCAATCCCAGAAAATCACAAACCTCCTGAGAGAGCGCTTCATTCGCAGTTGCACAGAAGATTTTGAACTTATCATCCACCCGCGCGCGTTGCGGCTTGCGCTCGGGCTTCTCGTCTGGACTCATCTTCGTCTCGGTCGCCGTGGTCAGAGTCGCCATTGTCAGTTTCCGGTTCTCAGTTACCAGCTCTTAGTTCTCAGTTCTTAGTTTTTTGCCGGGAACTGACAACTGCAAACTGGTTTTTATGGCTGGGCCGCTAGGATTCGAACCTAGACAAAGTGCTCCAAAGGCACTTGACCTACCATTAGTCGACGGCCCAGTGTCGCGCTTGCGATTCTAGATTGAAAACCGGCGGAAACCAATGTGCAATCTAAAATCTTTTCCAGTATTGCTGCCGCGTCAGTGTGGACGTCGCGACCGCAGGAACCCCGCTCTTATTCAACCGGACTGCCGCTTTTTCCGCTGCCTTGCGCGTGGTGAACAATCCGTACAACGCAGAACCCGAACCAGAGAGCGAGGCATAATACGCGCCTGACTTTTTGATCGCACTCTTGACTTCGCGTAATGCGGGATATTGAGGAAACACGACCTGTTCAAAGTCGTTCTCTATCCCGGTACGGACGAGGTCGAGAAGCAGGGTCTCGGCCCGGCCCCTGCCATTACTCACAGGGACACCGGATACTGCCTTCCCATTTTTGAGTTGGGAACCACTCAGCCATGCGGAAATCACCCGGCTGAATGTATTTATTCTATCGGAGGGATCGGAGAGCGTCAATTTCTTTGGGGTACGTCCCTTTGGTGTTTCTACTAGTGCATCCCAATCGGCGAAAGCCTTCGGCGTGGAAACTCCAATCTGCGGCGTGGCAATTACGCACTGGACTGAAGAAAAATCAGGCAAAGGATAGACTTCCTCGCCACGCCCCACTCCCAGCGATGTGCCTCCCACAAGAAACAGTGGCAGGTCCGAGCCCACCTCGGCTGCAATGCGCAACTTCTCCGCCCCGGGCAATTGTTTTTTTAGCGCGCGCTCCAGCGCAAGCAGAGCGGCTACGGCGTTTCCCGATGCGCCTCCGAGGCCTCCCTGAACGGGAAGACGTTTCTCAATCTCAATGATGACCTTCCCCCGGGCTTTGAGCGCTTCCATGGCCCGTTCCGCAATGCGATAACAGGTGTTGGTAGCATTTAGAGGGACGCGCTGGTCGTTGCTGCGAATTTCAATTCCCGTGCCGCGAACAACTTCCACGCGAACAATGTCGTGTAGAGCAATCGTCTGATACACCGTTCGCAGGTCGTGAAAGCCATCCGCACGGCGCGGCCCGATGTACAGACCAAGATTGATCTTCGCGTAGGAGTGGACGGTGACAGACATGCCGAATGATTCTAAAGCCTGAAAAGGCTGGTGGGTTGTTTTGGGTTTCGATTATGCACCAGACGCAGAATAATGGCGATAACAATCCCCAGCAGGGCCGAAAACGCGATGACATACCAGAATGCCGGAAACCCAGCAATAAATATGGCTATGCTACCGATAGTGAAGACTAATCCAATTGCTCCGCTTACTGGAATTTTGTGCATGGTTATGCCGGGGTGAGAATCACTATTTTTCATGCTTCACCTCCTTTGTCGCATACATCCACCGCAGCTACTTCTTGACTCTGATCTGAACTCTCGTTCCGTCAGGCAAGTCTCCGTTGGGCAGCTTGATCACACCGTTCTGCACAATGCCCTCAAATTCTTGGGGAGCATTCGTCAATACCATAAGAGGCGCGACAGATTTCCGTCCCATCCCCTTGTCCATGGCTTCGTTGGCCAGCCGGTCGGCTTCCTGATTGTGCTCTCGCAGCGCGTGATCAATGGAAAACCAATCCATTTGCCTGATTAATTCGGTCGCGCGAGCGTGAAGATCCTTCAAAGTAAGATTTTTTACTTTGTAAATTCCCTTGATCTGCCGCACCAGAAGTTCGGAATCGCTGATCAACTTAAGCGCTTTGGGGCCGTGCGCCAGCGCGTATTCCAAAGCTGCGATTAGTCCCTGATACTCTGCGAAGTTATTGGTCTGGTGACCCAGGTATTCGCTGAGGGCGGCGACTTTTCGTCCGCTCTCGTCTTTGATAACGACGCCATAGCCCGCGGGACCAGGATTCCCTCGCGCGCCGCCATCGCTGTGCGCGATCAGGTGATGTTCGGGGGGCTTAATCATGGAGTCGTGGAAACATTGTGAAAGTTTACACCGCACGCATTCATTTCAACGGTTGTCATGCTGAGCGGAGCATTCTTGCGAAGCAAGAATGCGTAGTCGAAGCATCCCTACAATTAGCACAGCTATAGGGATTCTTCGACTCCACATTCGTTCACTTCGTGGACGAATGTTCCGCTCAGAATGACAACCGCAAAGTGCGCAGACACTATTGAGCCTTCAAATAACGGTCAAACCAGGCAATCGTGCGTTCCATCAAATCACGGCGATGGTCAGAGGCCAGAAAAGAGTGCCCTTCGCCGGGATAGATTACCAATTGCGTTTTGACGCCCAGCGTTTTTAATGCGTGCCAGAACTCGCGCGATTGCGGCGCCGGGCACTCTCCGTCGCGCTCTCCCACAAGCAGCAGCGTCGGCGTTTTTACGTTCTTAATAAATGTGATGGGCGAACTTCTCGCATAAATCGCAGGATCGTCATACACAGACGCTCCGAAGTACGGAATCATCCACTCATCAATATCGTTCTCGCCATAATAACTTTGAAAATTTGCCAGCCCCGCGCCGGAAACGGCCGCGCGAAAGCGATGAGTCTGCGTAACAGCCCACATGGTCATGTATCCGCCATAGCTCCAGCCGGTAATGCCAATCCGATCTTTGTCCACCGGTAACGTGCGAATAACCTCATCCACGCCCGTCATAATGTCGCGGAAGTCTCCATAACCGAAATCTTTTATATTGCCTTGTGCGAAGGCTTCGGCTTCACCAAAGCTGCCGCGAGGATTGGGATAAAAAACAAAATATCCGTGAGCGGAGAGTTCATGCGTGTTAAAGAAATCGCTCGGCCACGCGGAACGGAATTCGGAGGCCGGGCCTCCATGCGGCACGACGATCATCGGGTATTTCTGGCGGGCATCGTAGTCCTTCGGATACATCAGCCAGCCCTGAATGCGCATAGAGCCGTTCATCCAGTGAACGCTCTTCATGGCTCCCCAGTTCGGCTGCAATGAATCATTGTCGTGCGTAAACTGCCGCCAACGGCCAACCGGGCCCACCCATATTTCTGAAGCGTGCGCCGCTGAATTCGCAATAAAGGCGGACGTGGCGCCACCAGCCGCGAGCGATATTGAAGGCTCTCCTGAATACGAAGTGCTGATGCTTTCCGGCCCATTCCAGATTTGCAGAACCTTCCCGCTGGGGACATCAACTTCTCCCACGCCAGCATTACCATCAATATTTTCCGCGAATGTGATTTTGTCAGGCCGCTGCCAGTACAAATCCGATGGTGAAGCGGGGATTTCCGGAGTAATGTCCTGCGCGCTCCCGCCTGCTGCTGGCACGACAAAAATGTCTCCTCCAATGATGCCTTCGTCACTCATGATGCCGCTGATAAACCCAATCCGCTTCCCATCGGGAGACCAGCGAGGATCGGCAATCTGCAACGAGGATGACGGCCGGTAAACCGATTCGAGTTGCGCAGCGTTAGCCTGCAATGTGTAAAGCTGCGCCACATACCAATTAGAATCACCCGCGCCGTGCGCCGCGATCAGTGCGAAATTCTTGCTGTCCGGAGACCAATTGAATTCGTACACATACATATCGGCGGGCGAAATTTGCCGCACATTTCCCGAAGCGACATCCACGATCGCCAAACGCTGTTCATACACCCGGCCCTCAACCACTCCGGTTTCTTCGGTCATGGGCATCTGCGGGCCGGCGCTGCGGGGCGCGTTTTCGATAAAGAGAAACGCTACGCTCGTCCCCTCCGGTGACCACGCAGGGTCTGACAAATCTCCAACCAGGCTTGTAAGTTTTAGGGCCGTGCCTGATTTCACATCGGCAACATAAAGCTGTGGCTGTGACGGAGCGCCCTTGTTGGATAAGAACGCAAGACTTCCACAATCCGGCGACCATGCAATGCTGTTTTCATCCAGATGTTCCTCCGAAGCATCCGCGGATATTCGTTTTGGAGGAGCGCTTGCATCCGAAGGCTGAACAAAAATGCCCGAACCCGTAATGCTCTGGCTGGTAGGGTTATAAAGTGGCTGGACCCATGCGAGCTGTTTGCCGTCCGGCGAAATGGCCACCTGATAAAAGCTCTTTACTACTCCTGCCCGAATGCCGCTCTCCTGCGCACACACATTCGAGACCACAAACAGAAGCAGCAGGCAGGCTAATATTTTGAGCTTCATCTTCGCGGACAAGACAGCTTTCTCATCTTCCCTCGGCCAGGCGTGCGGCAAGCCGCTCCGGCAACTTCGCGGCCAGAATGTTCCCTTGCGCGCTTTTCACATCGTAAGGAACACGGTAGAACGTGGCCACCTTGGAACTCGAATCGAAGACAAGGAAAGCGGCCCGCCAATCGCCGTCGCGCGGCTGGCCGATCGAGCCGGGATTGATTAAATATTTTTTGCCGGGCTGTAATTCAAATTCGAATGTCCCGATATTCCGCGCGTCCTTGTAAACCGGGGGAATAAAGCGGGCCGGACCTTCGTTGCTAGCAAATGCGCCCTGCACGTGAGTGTGGCCGAAAAATGTCGCGGTCACTTTTACGGCATCGAGTATGGCATGCGCCTCCTGCTCGTACATCACATACTCATCCTCGTCACGGGGAGAGCCGTGGACCAGTTGAATTTCGGCTTCTCCTTCTACCCGCGCCGGGCCCTTAGGAAGTTCTCTGAGCCACGCGAGGTTCTCCGCCGAAAGGGTCTCCCCCGTCCATCGGATGGCGGCAGCCGCAACGGGATTGAAATCGCGCGCGTCACTGATTCCGCTGGCGGCCTTGTCGTGATTTCCGCGCACAAAGGTGCTCCCCAGGCCGCGACTGATTTTCACCACTTCATTGGGATTCGCGCCATAACCTACGACATCGCCCAAGTTGACCACAAAGTCGTAGACAGGGGCTGCCTCCAGGGAAGCTTCCAGCGCCTGCAAATTCGCGTGAATGTCGCTGAGTATAAGTATGCGCACGTTCCACCAAGAGAACGGATTATAGATGGCCCCGAGGCCAGCTGGGTAATCCGCGGTGTCAAAGTTCAGTCCAAAACCGCTGGACGCCGAGCCCAAAGTCACTTCCGTGATGAATCTTGAGCCGGGGATGTGGCATCATGTATAGCCTATGACCAAAATCCACATCCCCACCCCGCTTCGCCAATATACCGGGAAGCAGGCCGCGGTGGAGGTGAAGGCAAGCAACATTGGCGAGGCGCTTTCCGGCCTGGTGACGAGCCATCCCGACCTTCGCCGCCACCTTTACACCGACGAGGGCAAGCTTCGCGCCTTCGTAAATGTTTATTTGAATGACGAGGACGTGCGTTACCTGCAGAAGGAAGCAACCTCTGTCAGCGATGGTGATAATATTTCAATAGTGCCTTCGATCGCCGGGGGCCGGTAAAACCATGAAATTCCTCGTTACATCCCGCTGCTGTTGTTGTTCCTCCTGTTGCCTGCTTTAGTCTTTTGCAATTTCCTGCAAGTACGGCTTTACAAATACAATCTTAGAGGCGAGTTCCAATGGCAACCGCAATTGACGTGAAACCCGAAACCGTGACTTTGAACAACGATGAAATCCTGCGCTATTCGCGCCACCTCATCATGCCCGAGGTCGGCATGGAAGGTCAGCTGAAGTTGAAGGCCGCGAAAGTTTTGTGCGTTGGCGCTGGCGGGCTCGGTTCGCCTTTAGCTCTATATCTGGGAGCAGCGGGAGTTGGAACGCTGGGAATTGTTGATTTTGATGTGGTGGATTTCACGAACCTGCAGCGGCAGATCATTCACACCACTGCGGACGTGGGGCGCAAGAAACTCGATTCAGCAGCGGAAAAGATAAAAGCGATCAATCCTTTCGTGAACATCCGCAAAATCGACACCCGGTTGAGCAGTGAAAATGCTCTGGAGCTGTTCAAAGAGTTCGACATCATTGCAGACGGAACAGACAATTTCCCCACGCGGTACCTTACCAACGATGCCTGCGTGCTGAGCGGCAAGCCAAACGTCTACGCTTCGATCTTCCGCTTCGAAGGCCAGGCCAGCGTGTTCGCCACCAAAGATGGCCCATGCTACCGCTGCTTGTATCCTGAGCCACCACCGCCGGGACTGGTCCCTTCCTGCGCCGAAGGCGGAGTGCTGGGAATCTTGCCCGGCCTTCTGGGCGTGATTCAGGCTACCGAAGTTATCAAGCTGATTTTGAAGACGGGCGATCCGCTCATCGGACGGCTCTTGCTTGTGGACGCGCTAGGAATGAAATTCCGTGAACTAAAATTGCGGAAGAATCCCGATTGCCCGGTCTGCGGCAAGAACCCGACCATCAAAGAATTAATTGACTACAATGAATTCTGCGGAATTCGCGGCGAGGAGATGCCAGTGGAAACAACCAATGCTGACATATCAGTAGAGGAATTGAAGCGGCGGTTGGATGCCGGGGACGATCTGTTTGTGCTCGACGTGCGCGAGCCGCATGAATATCAGATCTGCAACATTAACGGACACCTCATCCCGCTGGGGGATCTGCCGAAGCGCGTGAATGAACTTGACCCGAACAAAGAGATCGTCGCGCATTGCCGCTCCGGTGCTCGCAGCGCCAAGGCTGCGGATTTCCTGCGCAACGCTGGATTCCACAATGTGCACAACCTGGCGGGCGGGATTCTCGCATGGGCGGACAGAATTGATCCCAAGATGGCTAAGTATTGATTTGAAATTGAAGGGTAATTCGCAACACAGGGAGCGCTCGTTGCGCTCCCTTACTATTTTTATCTTGATTTAAGTGCGAGCAGGGCGACGGTGAGCAGTGACATGACTACGATCCCGATCCAATAAATGTTGCGGCCGAACCAGCTTCCCGGTTTCGGATCAGAATAGTGGTCAAGGAACGATGGTGCGCCGGCGCTTACCGGCTTTGCCGCTTCAGAAACGTTCGACGCCTCGCAATCCAGACACAGGCTGCGGCCTCCGGAAACGGGGAATCCGCAAGCCGTACACTTCCCGATGCTGGCGTGCAGGTGAGCGACAATTTCCGGGTCAATGGGAACAACTGGCGTTGAATCCGAAACTGGGTTGGAGCCGGGTACACTTGAAACGCCGCCGGTAGGATTCGATTGTGCAGAACGCGACTTCTCCGCTGGCACGGAGTTATTTCTTACAAGATTGCCAGCGTCCGATGGAGGAAGCGGCCAGTTCTGGATCCCGGTGTCCTGGAGTCCGATATCCGGTTCCACCTCCAGCGCTGTCTGGATTATTTCTCCCAAACGTTCCACGGCGTTAATGTCACGTTCTTCAAACGCGTAGGCCTTTCCGGACAACAACTCGAAAATTCCGATGACCTTTTGCTCGCGTACCAGAGGCTGGACGACTACAGAGACAATTCCCAGCGCGCGGCAACTTTCGCGATTTACCCTGAGATCCGTCTCGACATCATCACAACGGAGAAGTTTTCTAAGGCGGACGCTTTCGCCGGTGAGTCCCGAATCCATTTGCAGGTACGCGCCGACTTCCGGCGCGGATGCTCCCGAGGAAGCACGGCATACCATTTTGCCATTTTCCACCAGCGCGATGGCGGCCCCGGAGGCGCCCGTGATGTATTGCGCGCGGTCCACAAGCAATTGCAACGCTGCCTCAAGATCGCTCTTCGCCATCTGCGCGAGCGACTTGTGGTTGTCATCACCGGGAAAACGTACTCGCTCCCGCGTTTGCGGCATCGCCGCGAGTGGAAACTTTCCCAGAGCTTCCGCCCCGGGAGTCTGGCCCGATGGCCCGCCTTGTCCTAACAATCCCAACTGATCCATGACCGGATATTCGGAGTTTCGCTCTCCGCATACCAACTGTCAAGGAGCCCTTTGTACCGAAAGGACATCCCTAGTGAAGCAATGGGAGGAAAAACCGAATGCCTCCACAACGGAAATGTAGAGGGGTTCAAGATACAAGAGCCAGGGTTCAAGAGCGGGTTAGTTGGCGTCGGCCAGGGTGAGTTGCGTGAACCCTCCACCGAGCGCGTCCAGTGCCACGAATGTCCTGACTTGACTGGCGATAAACGTGACCGTTCCAGTGCTGGTAAAACTTGACTTTGATCCCGGAGCGGTCAGAAAAATTTCATAAGTTCCCGGCACCACATCCTGATAGTCGGTGCCTGACTGAAATGCCAAGTTGGCAACTGTCGGCGAGACGTTTGCAATGTTGGTTCCCGACGCCACAATATACACATCCACCGGGCCCATGGCCGGAGCGGCATTGATGATGCGAATAGCGGCGTCGCCCGTGGTCACAACTGTATTGCTGTCATTGAACACCGTCGCGGTGATGCTAGGGGACAATCCTGTTACCACCATGGTTTGCAAGCCCCCGGTGGATAGCGAAAGCGTTTGATCCACATACGCGCTGGAAGAGCCGTTGGGCTCCAGTTGAATGTGATGCGACCCGGTAGTTTCCGTTAAGTATCCGGTAGCCGCGCCGTAGTTCACGGTCGTGGCGGTCACGCTGTCTACCAGCACATTTGAATTGCCTTCGCTTGGCGAAGCCTGAACGAAACGGATTTCCGGCGGATTGGTGCCATTTGTCCCGGAGGCGGTACTAGAACCCCCGCAACCAGAAGCAAAGAAAATTGCGCAAAATGTAATTAACGTAAGACTGTACCTGGACAGACGATTCCCCATTCCCCCACCCCAACTTGAAATTTGGCCGCTACCGCATAGTGTGATGCGGCGAAATAATATCCTCGCGCAAGAATTGTTTTGTTGAGAGTAAAGAGTGAGTAAAAAAATGTAAAGATTTGTTGGATAACGGAAGCGGCGGGCGCATCTAGCGCTTGTCTCGTTGCTTCAACCAATCCAGAAACATCTGCTCGAAGGATTTGTCGTAATCCATCAGGACGTGGCGCACTGTATGCCCGCTGACAAAGTGGCAAATTTCTTCAGCGAGATTTTTCGCGTGGTCGCCGGCACGCTCCAGCGATTGCGTCATAAAGATGACCTGCAAGCTTGCCTGCCGCTGAATGCTCTCAGGGTTTTCGATGTGACGCATGAAAATGAGATTGCGCAGGCGGTCCATCTCCGCGTCGGCGCGCAATATTTCGATGGCCTTCTTCACATCCCGCGATGCGAATGCCAGGCCCACATCGCCAAGCATCTTCTCGAGGATCGTGGCCATTTGCGTGAGATCGCGCACATCCTGGGAATCCACGCGGGCGCCAGCCGCTTGCGCGCTGCTGCCAAAGCTGAGCAGCAGGTCGCCTATACGTTCCAGACCAATCATGAACTTCATGCAAGCCAGCAATTCGCGGGCTTCGGCCTCGCTTACTTGCGTAATGGCCTGGGTCACGCCGGCGTCAATTTCCATGTCCAGCTTGTCGAGTTCTTTTTCCCGTTCCCGCAGCGTGTTGAGAAGAGCAGAAGAACCGGTGGCCACGCACTCCGCCGCCACCGCGGCCGCGCCTTGCGCCACGCGACAGGCCTCAATGGTCTGCTCGACCAGGTGGGCGTAGTGCCGTTCGGATTGGGGCTGGATTCTAGCTGTGCTCATAATGTTCCGATCTCGCGACATTGCATGGACGGACATTCACCTGTCAAAGGCTGCCGCTCAGGAAACATGTGCATTTAAATTTTAGATCGTTAAAGGCGCCCGTGGGTTAACGGCAGGTTAATAAAAACATAACCCGTGGCGACTGCAACAAACTATTTTTATTTGCCGTTTTGCGTAAAGGCGAGCGTCAAAAGCGTTTTTTGTTCAACTTCGTGCGCTTTTCCTGATCCCGTTGCCGGACTGGGACTGGCGGAGCGCTTGATCGCCAGCACCGGGCGGTTCCCCGCTAACTGCCGCAGGCGGGGAAGAATGTACGTCATGGCCCCCATGTTGGAGGGCTCTTCCTGTACCCACACAATCTCGTGCGCAGAAGCATGTTGCTGCAATGCCGCGGTCAACTCGGCTTCCGGAAAGGGATAGAACTGCTCCATAAAGATGATGGCCGTGGAGGTATCCTTCCGCTTCTTCCGTTCCACGCGTAATTCGTGGCCAATTTTTCCGCTGCAAACCAGAATTCGCTCGGCATTGGTAATTTCGTTGTCGGGAAGGACGTTGAGAAAGCGTTCCCGCGTGAAGTCCTCGATTGGAGAAGATGCGTCCGGATGGCGCAACATGCTCTTGGGAGTGAACACCACCAGCGGCTTGCGCCACTTGCGCATCACCTGCCGCCTTAACAAATGAAAATATTGCGCCGCCGTCGAAGGCTGGCAAATCTGCATATTGTCGAAGGCCACCAGTTGCAAAAACCGCTCGATGCGAGCGCTGGAGTGCTCAGGCCCTTGCCCTTCATAACCATGGGGAAGAAGCAGCGTGACGCCGGAGAGAAGCGCCCACTTCGCCTCTCCTGAACTCACGAACTGATCAATAATCGCCTGGGCCACGTTAGCAAAATCGCCGAACTGCGCTTCCCACAGGACAAGCGCCTCAGGACAATCGCGGCTGTATCCATATTCAAAACCCAGCACGGCTGCTTCCGACAAGGTTGAATTGTAAATTTCGCAGCGTGCCTGGCCATCGGCAATGTGTTGGAGCGGAACGTACTCCTGCTCGTTTTCAATATCCACCAACACGGAGTGCCGCTGGTTGAATGTGCCGCGGCGGCAATCCTGTCCGCTCATGCGCACGGGAGTGCCCGCCTTCACCAAACTTCCGAAAGCCAGGGCTTCCGCCATTCCATAGTCCACCGCGCGCGTGCCCTGCGCCATTTCCGCGCGTTGTTCGAGCAATTTTTTGATTTTGGGATGGATGTGAAAATCCGCCGGATAGCTGCTAAGCCGCCCTCCGATTTCATTCAACTCTTCCAACGACAATCCCGTGGTTACGCCGTATTCCTCTTTGTAGCGCCCACCGATGTAGTTGTTCCAATACCCTGGCAAGTCGCGCATCAGCGGCTTCTTCTTGATGGACTTTCCGGCTTTTTGAGCTTCTTCCAGCTCCGCGCGAACGGTCCCGACGCGGGCTTTGGCGTCGGCTGCCCCGGAGCGCTCTGCATAGATCTCCCACAACGGCGGATGGTCTTTGATGGCCTTGTACAGAAGCGGCTGAGTAATGGTGGGATCGTCCACCTCGCTGTGGCCGTGACGGCGATAGCCGATAAGATCGATGACAACGTCGCTGCCAAAAGCGTAGCGGTACTCGAGCGCAATGCGCCCCATGCGGACAACAGCGTCCACGTCCTCAGCGTTCACATGAAAAATCGGGATGTTCTGGCGGCGCGCAAGCTGGGCGGCGAAACGCGAGGAGTGCAGCTCCTGGTAGAGCGTGGTAAAACCGAGCAGATTATTGACGATCACATGCACGGTTCCGCCAACGGTGTAACCGGGCAATTCCGCGTAGTTCATGGTTTCTGCGAAGACGCCCTGACCGGCGAAAGCTCCATCGCCATGCACCAGGAGCGGCAAATATTTTTTGTCACCGTCCTGACCGGCGCGGTCTTGTTTTGCGCGCGTGCGCCCAATGGTCACCGGATCCACCGCTTCCAGATGGCTGGGATTAGAGACCAGGTGAATGTGGACTTTCGATCCTTTGCGAGTAACGTACTCGCCGGTCGCGCCCATGTGGTACTTCACATCGCCGCCGCCAAGCACGCTGCGCGGATCCACATCCTCAAAACCAGCAAATACTTCAGCCTGGGGACGTTTTGCCACTTGCACGATTACATTCAACCGGCCACGATGGCTCAGTCCTAAAACCAATTCACTGGCGCCGCGCTCCGCTGCAGTTTCTATAATTTCGTCCATCAGGGGAATGAGGGCGGTAACGCCTTCGAGCGAAAAGCGCTTGGTGCCAAGGTACCGCTGTTGCAGGACTTGCTCAAAAAGATCAGCGCGCACCAATTGGTCGAGCACATGACTCTGATCCACTGCAATCGGCTCACCTTCAATGCGTTCCTGAAGCCAACGACGCCGTTGCGGATCAGAAATATGCATGAACTCCAGGCCAACGCTGCCGCAATAAGCGCGTCGGGCTTCTTGTGCAATGTCCGTATCAATCTGCAATTCGGGATGCAGGATGGGTCGGAAAAAATTGAGAGGGTCGAGGTCCGCTTCTAAATATCCCCAATGACGGAACAAATCAAAAACACGTTCACGTTCAAGATCATTAGAATGGGCTGTTCGATGATTGCCGGTCGTTTTGGGAGCGTTCGTTAATCCAGTCGCCATAATTCCACTACTAGAATAACGGATGATCGAGTTGTGTGCATGGATTCAGGGCGCACAAAAGCATCAAGACCTCTGGAAAACTTTTCGAATTTTATCGGCTACCATTCCGTGCGTTTGACCGGACTCCCGACTGCTGTATCTTGTAGAATCAGAAACTCATTCTTACGATCCTGATCTTATGCCCCCTGAGCAGCAAAAACATGCCGCCGCGAACGAATCGCTGCGATTTGTCCGGGATGGACAAATCGTGGGCTTAGGCACCGGCTCCACAGCCACCATTGCCGTTAGCCTGCTGGGAGAGCGGGTGAAGGCCGGACTGAAAATCCTGGGCATTCCAACGTCAACGCGGACGGCGGAGCTGGCCAAAAGCTTAGGCATTCCGTTAGTTACGCTGGATCAATATCAACAAATTGACGTGACCATTGACGGCGCGGACGAGGTGAATCCGCAGTTGCAATTGATCAAAGGCGGCGGGGGTGCGCTCTTGCGCGAAAAGATCATTGCTTCTATCAGCCGGCAAATGGTGGTGGTGGGCGATGCCACCAAGCAGGTCGCAGTGCTGGGTAAATTTCCCTTGCCGGTGGAAGTGGTCCCCTTCGCCCAGACTCTTGTCAGCAAAAAGATTTCAGACCTCGGGGCAAAGGTAAAATTGCGACAGTCCGCAAACGGCAGTCCTTTCGTGACTGACGAAGGGCACCACATTCTGGATTGCTTCTTTGGCCAGATTCCCGATCCATCCGCGCTCGCGCACGTGCTTGATTCCATGCCTGGAGTCATGGAGCACGGCTTGTTCATCAACATTGCCAGCGTGGCCTTGATCGCGACCGACTCCGGCGTGAAAGAGCTGCGGCGGCCCGGAGTTTCTTAGTCCGGATTCACTCGATCAGCGCCCACCTGCTAGCCCATCATCGTGGTGTGTTCCGGCTGTATCTTGTAGATGACCCGCACTTCGCTCGCCTGGCGGTAGGGATATTTGTCCACACCAAGATATTTTTTGGCCAGCTTATCAATATGAGCGTCTGCGCCCTGTTCCGTGAATTCAACGACGCGTCCGCGAACTTCCAGATAGCGGTAAGGATTTTCGGGATCAATGATGGCCAATGACACGCGCGGATCGCGGCGCACGTTGCGGTCCTTCTGACGCCCCTTCGCGGAATTAAAAACCACGAAATCACCGTCAAGATCGCACCAAACCGGCGTCACTTGCGGACTGCCGTCGGGCATGAGGGTGGCAAGGCTGGCAAAGGCCCGCTTACTGAAAAGATCATGATATTTTTCGGGAATCGCCTGGGACATTGTTAATCTCCTTCCATTTGCGCAGAAAACGATCGTGAAGGAAATTATAAGGGAATGATCGCCGGGACGGGGAACGGGGAAGCTTTATTTCCCGGCCGACTGAGCCACGCCGCGTGCTATGCCATCTGCCAGGCGCACGCAATTCCTGCCGGCCTGTTTCGCCGCATAGAGTGCGGAGTCAGCCGCTTTTACCAGTTCGTCTCGGGTAGTGCCGTGCGCGGGATAGGTGGCCGCGCCGGCGCTGATGGTTACGGACCGAGGTACGCCCGGAAAGGACCACGCGTTCACCGTGGTGCGAAGTTTTTCCGCGATCGCCAAGGAATAGTGCGGGTCGGTTTGCGACAGAAGAATGGCGAATTCCTCGCCGCCGTAACGGCAAACCACATCCACCTTGCGCACCTGCTGATTGAAAATGGATGAGACCTGGCGTAACACCTCATCTCCCAGCAAATGCCCGTATTCGTCATTGAGGCGTTTGAAGTGATCAATATCAATCATAATCACTGACATGGAGGTATTAAACCGACGGGCCCGTTCAAGCTCTTCCGCCATGCGCAGCTCAAAGTACCGGCGGTTGAAGATTCCGGTTAGGCCGTCCAAATAAGCAAGCTGTTTGACGCGATCCACATAATGCGCATTCTGGATTGCGGTGGCGCAGATGCCGGCGACCGACTCCAAAGGCTGCACCTCATCGTCACTGAAGCGGCGTAATTTATTGCTGTCCAACACCAGCATGCCCAGCACCTGACTGAACGAAACCAGAGGAATGCTGATGCGGGAAGCGGTCTCGTGGCACAGAGCAACATATTCCGGCAAGGTCTTAACATCGTTTTCGATGGTCGTTTTGCCGGTAACAAAAGCCTGCGCACACGGGGCGCGCTCACCGGGAATTAGACTTCCCTCTTCAAATATGGACGTCAGATCGCCGCTGCTGGCCATTAGCATTACTTCATCTTCATGCTTTACCAGGATGGAGACGTGGGAGACAAGAAATGCCTGCCGAATGAGCGGGCCGATTCTGCTCAGCAATTCCTTCAGGTCCAGCACGGCGTTCATCTCCTGCGCAATGCTGTTGATGGCCCGAAGTTGCGCGGCGCGTTGGCGCTCCAGTGTGTAGAGTTCAGCATTTTGCAGCGCCATGGAAGCCTGGGTGGAAAACAATGCAAGCAGGTCGGTGGTTTCAGAGTCAAAGTGTCCGGGGTTCTCGCTCTGGCAATCAAGGACCCCTGCAACTTCTCCATTAACAATCAAAGGGATGGCGAGTTCCGCGCGCGTTCCGGGAATTACTTGGATGTAACGATTGTCTTTGCTGACGTCGGGCACACAGATGGGACGTTTCTTTTGCGCCGCGATTCCCACGATTCCTTTGCCCAGGGGAAAGCGAGCATGGTCAAGTTCCGGCGCCCCGCCAATCTGGCGGCGAACATACAGGTCTTCTTTTTCTTTATCGAGCAACAGGACTGCCGCATGCTGCAAATGGAAAAAATCGCGCGCGATCACCAGGATGCGGCTCAGCACCTCGTCCAGTTCAAAGGTGGAAAGCACTGCCTGACTCGCGTCATAAAGAATGGCTATTTTCTGCATGCGTGAGCGCGATTCTACTGGTTCTGTTGGGGTTACCGAAGTTCCCAAAGTAACGTGGTTCGTTTTAGAATTTGTACCCTGGGATAAAGATGACGCGCGCTGCTGCGCTTTATGTGCGCTAAATACAATTTTCACCTGCTAACATCCCTGCAATGCTGGAACTCAGCACTCCCGTTCAGTACGTAAAGGGCATCGGCCCACGCTTGTCTGAAGTGCTAGCAGCTAAAGGGCTTAATACCGTTGACGATCTCCTGCATTACCTTCCCTTCCGTTATGAAGATCGTTTGAACCCTCGTGGAGTAGCGGAGCTACGGCCGGGCGAAATGGCCACCGTGATCGCTGAAGTGCGCAATTCGGGCCTGTTTCGTACGCGGAGAATGCCTCTTTTCCAGATGGTCGCGGGCCAGGGGCGGGCAAAGCTGAAGTGCATTTGGTTTAACTCGGCATATTTAAAAGACAAGTTTCCGCCCGGCCAGATTGTGGCCTTATACGGGAAGGTCGAGCAGGACAAGCGCGGTGAATTGCAGATCGTCCAGCCACAATTTGAAATATTAGGAGATGTCGCCGAAGAAGGGGCCGCGGAAGTTTCCGAGCAAAAAGCCGCAGCCTCGCTGGAAATCGGACGGATTGTTCCCATTTACGAAGCGACCGGCCAGGGCCGCCTTACCTCGCGCTGGTTCCGGCGGACCATTCGCCAAGCTCTGGAAAATCTTCCCGCGAACCTTCTCGACCCAGTCCCGGCCACTATCCGGCAACGGCTCTCGCTTATGGGGCCGCGCGAAGCTCTTTGGCAAGTGCATTGGCCCGAGGCTGGGGAAAGTTTGCGGGACCTGCAGGAAGCGCGCACGCCCGCTCACGTCCGAATGATTTTTGAGGAATTGTTTTTGCTGGAGTTAGGACTGGAGCTGAAACGCCGCCAGTTGAAGGCCGAAACTGGTGTAGCTTTTCAACTCAACGAACCGGCCCGGCAAGCCATCAAAAAGATTCTTCCCTTTCATCCCACCTTTGCACAAAAGCGAGCTTTGAAAGAAATCGCGGCTGACATGGAAAAGCCTGCTCCCATGCGGCGGTTGCTACAGGGCGACGTCGGCTCGGGCAAAACCATCGTGGCGTTTGAAGCCGCCATTATCGCGATTGAGAATGGATACCAGGTCGCGTTGATGGCGCCCACGGAAATTCTGGCGCAGCAGCATTATTTTTCCGCACGGCGCATTCTGGAAAATGCAGGATACCGGATTGTGCTGCTAACCGGATCGCTGGAGGAAGACCGCAAACGGGAAGTACGCCGTCACATCCGGCAAGGCAATGCGCAGCTAGTGATCGGCACGCATGCGCTTATCGAGCAAAAAGTTGAGTTTGACAAGCTGGGTCTGGTGATTGTGGATGAGCAGCATCGTTTCGGCGTGTTGCAGAGATTTAAGCTGATGAAAAAATCTGGCGACAGCGAACCGGGAAAACTGCCGGATCAACTCGCTCCGGAGCCGGATGTGCTGGTAATGACCGCGACGCCCATCCCTCGCACTCTGGCCCTGACTTTGTACGGCGATCTGGATGTAAGCGTTCTGGATGAATTGCCGCCGGGCCGCACGCCGATCGTTACGCGCCGCGTTTCCGACGAACGTTCCGATGAAGTCTGGAAGTTTGTCCGCAAGCAAGTAGAGGCAGGACGCCAGGCTTACGTTGTGTATCCGGTGATTGAGGAGAACGAGACAACCGAATTGAAGGCCGCGTTGAAAATGTACAAGGAGATGACCTCGCGGATTTTTCCCGACCTTCGCATTGGATTGCTACATGGCAAATTGGAAGCTGGCCTGAAAGAGACGGTGATGCGGATGTTCCAGAAAGGCGAGTTGCACATTCTGGTTTCGACCACAGTAATTGAAGTCGGCGTGGATGTCCCGAACGCCGCGGTCATGGTGGTCGAACATGCCGAGCGCTTCGGGCTGGCGCAGTTGCATCAGCTTCGAGGTCGCATTGGCCGAGGCGCGGCCAAGTCTTATTGCATCCTGATGACCGGCGGCAAAGTTTCAGAAGATGGCGAGCGACGCCTCGACGCGATGGTACGCACCAACGACGGCTTTCAACTGGCGGAACTCGATCTTGAGTTGCGCGGCCCGGGAGAGTTTTTCGGCACGCGTCAGGCGGGAATGCCCAGCTTTCGCGTGGCAAATCTTATCCGCGACCGCGACCTTCTGGAGCTGGCCAAGCGCGAGGCAGCGGCTGTTCTTGCCGGCCCTAACAGCGAAATTTCACAAGGCGAAATTGACTCCGCGATTCGTATAATGCGCACGCGCTGGCAAAAGACTTACGGGCTGCTGGAAGCTGGATAATCAGCATTTTGGCGGGATTTGTCCCCCTGCTCACGATTCTCAGACTGACACGTCCAAAACAGTGTGACCCGGACGGAACGGCAGAGGCGTCCGGCGCACTCGAGGACTTGACCTATGCCAGCCGATGCATGGTCTTTAAGTTTTGCGGTTGGCGAGCGTTCCTTCCCGACGGTGAAAGTTGCGGCGAAGGATCTAGACGG
>JANWKU010000155.1 GCA_025451215.1 Terriglobales bacterium | reverse complement strand
CTGACTAACAATATTATGGTCTATGGCAATGGGACCGGTTCCAATGCATTGCCTGGAGTCGGGACCGTCTCAAGGCTGCACATACCGTTGATGGGTTACAGCAATATTTTGCCGAAGTATGCCGCCGCCACGGGGGGAGAGGTAGTAGACGAATACCTGAGGTCGTCCATTGATGACGCCTATGCCCGCGTTCTGGGAGATGCGCGGAACCAGTACACGCTGGGTTATTTGACGCATCCCGAGACCGGTTCTACCTATCGGCAAATTGAAGTCAGAGTGGATCGTCCGGATTGCTCGACATACGCCTCTCCATGCGTCAAGACGTATGCGAAGGCCGGATACTACTCTTTACCCCAGTCGCATGGCGCACGGTAAGTTCCAGCTTTTGGATGGGCGGATGCGGTGAAGGTTGCTGTGTGTCTATTAGTAACGGCGGTAACCTGCCAGTAACGCTACCGCGTGTGATATAAAACCAGAAGCACCAATCCAAAGTTCATCACAGTGGCAGAGTTGTTTGCGGGTGCTCCGCGCCTGCCGCAGGCTTAAAGGAAAGTCTTTGAGTTTCATTAATTTCGCAGCCCGCGAGATCAACTGCAAGATCGTGTACTATGGCGCCGGACTGGGCGGCAAGACCACGAACCTGCAGCACATCTACCAGAAAACTGCCGAACAGCAGAAGGGTAAGATGATTTCGCTGGCCACGGAGACGGAACGTACTCTGTTCTTCGACTTTCTGCCTTTGGAACTCGGCTCCGTCCGAGGCTTCAAGACCCGTATCCACCTCTATACCGTGCCTGGGCAGGTGTTTTATGACGCCAGCCGGAAGCTTATTCTGCGCGGCGTTGACGGCATCGTCTTCGTTGCTGACTCCCAACAGGAGCGCATGGACGCCAACATCGAAGCGCTCGATAACCTGATGGACAACTTGAAAGAGCACGGCTACGACTTCAACAAGATTCCCTACGTTTTGCAGTTGAACAAGCGTGACCTCCCCAACATTCTTCCCGTGGATGCGCTCACCAAAGAACTGCGCCGCAAGAATGAATCGGTGCTTGAGGCGGTGGCATTTCAAGGCCAGGGAGTGTTTGAGACTTTAAAAGAAATTGCCCGCCAGGTGCTAGTGGAGTTGAAGCAGGGCGGATAGTTCGTTCTGCGTCTTCCTGTAATAGCTGCCAACCCTGCTTTTTCTTCCCTCTTTTAGTGAGAACCTTTGGATTTATCCGTTTCTTCTCCGGGCGCCAGCACACGTTTCACGATCGGCGTATTCAGCTTGTACTGCTTCGCCACCATCGCGCCGCTCTTGTCCCAGACCTGAATCGTGAAGGTCGGCAAATTCCCTTCTTTGCCAAAATCTTCGTGGGAAACCGTCACAGGCAGTTCACCGATTAAGCTACGCTCCCGGTAAGCGGTCTCGTAGCGGTGACGCTTCACATTCCAGGAAAAAACTCGAATCTGGTTGAAGTCGTAGGGCATGCCGTCTTTAGGCTCGGTGAGCAGCATCAGGTACTCGGGAACCTTTTTATCGCCGTCCGTCACTTCGTCTAGAGGGAAGCAGGCGACAATGTGTTGGCCTTCGGCGTACTGCGCGACGTCGAGAGGCGCGTCCACATCCAGCATGCGGCCCAGCACCCAGCCCGTGCGTCCCTGGGCATCGCGCACCAGCCACCAGTCTTCCAGGTCCACGGGCTTGGTATCGGCGCCAGTCTTCGTCTTTTGTTGCTGCTCTCCCGGCAGCAACTTAGGAGTTGCCTCGCGCTTGAGCATTGAGACCCGGGCGCCCTCCACAAGCTGATAAAGATGGTCGCCGTTGCGGTCAGGCGTGAGATGAATGTTAGTGTCGTTGCGGGTAATGCCGGTAGCCTGAACGGGGTCGTTTTGCGTACTCTGCTTGAGTTTCTGGAAACCGTCGTAAACCTGCTGCGGCACCAGATAACGCTGCTCCACCCAACCTTCCACTCCCGCAGAGGTCCGCACTTTCACATAACGGCGGTCGCGGTCCAGCACTTCCACGCGCTCGGCGTTTTTTATCACGCCCATTTTGTTATAAACCGCCGCCACTTGGTCGCGCAGGATCGCTTGCGGCGCGGAAACGTAAGCAGCTTCGCGCGAGTGTCCGTGATGGCGACCACAGGCGGAAAAAGCGATGGTTGAGGCCAGAACAAATAATAGCGAGCAGCGGACTGCGGATATGCGGCGGGAAGCGTGAACCCAAATCACGAAATAAATATAGCAGCGCGCGAGCGCCGCGCGAACAAGCTTCTGCGCAGTTGTCCAAAAACAGGAAACTTATTTAAGGAAATTGACTCTCTTCCATCAACACAGCGGTGGGAACAATTCTTGACTTTGATTACAGCCCTGTCATACTTTCATGCCTACCCCGGGGAGTTGAGGCCTATTTCATGAAACTCAACAATCCACTTTCGCAAGCCTTCATAGCTGTTGTGCCAATTCATAATTCCATTTTTTTAATTTGCCGGCGAAGCGGGCACTGGCTGTTGGTGTCCGCGGCTCTGCAAGAGAGTGATTTATATAATGAGCATTCCTACCAATATTCCCGTCCATGCCGATACAGCCGGGAAACCAGTTGCGACACTCACGCCATCTTTCGCACGAGATATTTTGCCGCTCTTCCGCCCGACCGATATCCAGCACATGAATACATTCGGAGTGCGTTTGGGAGACCACAGCTGGATGTCAAAGCCGAGCCACGCCCGGAACGTTTTTAACCATCTCCGGGGAGCAACTCCACCACGAATGCCTTTGGGCGGTCCTTACTGGACCGATGAACAATTGAAGAGCTTTCAAGAGTGGATGAGCGCCGGCTATCCGCCATAGCCCGCGAGGTCGCCAAAACAAATACCAATAGAGCGGGCTGCGTTGGCCAGCTCTCCGCGCGGTTCCACGGTCTTGAGATGGCCGATGGCTTCCGAAATGCAAACGGATTCAATGTGGCTGTTTCGCAGGCAAACCATTTTGCCGAAGTCGCCGTTGGCGATGAGTTCCACGGCCGCAACGCCAAAGCGCGTCGCCAGGATGCGGTCAAAAGGCGTGGGAGAGCCTCCGCGCTGGATATGACCCAGCACGCTGATGCGAACTTCCTTGCCGGACTGCGTGGAGATCGCCTGGCCAATCAAATTGCCGACGGGGCTGTTTTGCCGGCGGTTTTCCTTTAATTCCGGGGGCAGCTTGATGCCCTCAGCCACCACGACGATGGTGAAGTGCTTGCCGTCACGTTCCCGTTGCGCGATGTAATCGCAAATATTTTGGATGGTAAAGGGAATCTCCGGAAGCAAAACCACGTGCGCGCCGCCAGCCATCCCTGCGGAAAGCGCAATCCAGCCCGCGTCGCGGCCCATGACTTCGACGACCATTACGCGATGGTGCGCCTCGGCCGTAGTATGGATTTTGTCCACGGCGTCGGTCGCGGTTGCCAGCGCGGTATCAAAGCCGAAAGTGACTTCGGTGGCGGAAAGATCGTTGTCAATCGTTTTGGGAACGCCCACCAGTTTGAGGCCGCGCTGAAATAATTCCCAGGCAATTTTTTGCGAGCCATCGCCGCCAATGGCGATGATCGCGTCAATGCCCAGCTTGCGAGAATTGGCTATCACCTCGTCGGCGATATCGCGCGTTACTTCTTTGCCGTTTTCCGTTACCCGATACTCAAACGGATTGCCGCGGTTTGTGGTGCCGAGGATTGTGCCCCCGCGCGGCAGAATCGAGCTGACATGCTCGAGCGTGAGTTCACGCGACTTCTCCGGCCAGATAAGACCGTCAAAGCCGTCGGGAATGCCAATGACCTTCCACTTGTATTTAAGGATCGCGCACTTTACAGCCGCGCGGATGACGGCGTTAAGGCCGGGGGCGTCACCGCCTCCGGTGGAAATTCCAATGCAGCGAACCTTCGACATGGTGATATGGGCGTGGGAAGAGCAAATGCCGCGCCGGTTTCCTCGACCTTCGTAGGAAAGATCATGCTTTGAAATCAGGCGGCTGGCAATGTTACCTCGGGTCGTGGCCAAAGCGGAGGTAACGGGTCCGGACACGGGTTAGCGTTAGGTTAGAAGCAGAATCGACTGGCGACCCGCTACTGCACAGTCAATGTGGCTGTCGCTGTCAATGTCGTGGTGCTGTTGTAGGTTGCCGTGACGGTGACCACCTCGGCACCCGCCGCCGTAACCGTGGCTGGGGATTGACCCTGGGTAATTTGCAGGTTGCTATCGCTCGTAGACCAGGTGACTGTTTTGGAAACATCAATTGGCTGGCTCTGCCCTGAAACGGTAGCCATGGCAGTAAATGTAGCGGTTCCCCCATTCGCAGTAGCCGTCTCGGAAGTGGGGGTGATCTTGATGGAGGTGACATTTGCCAAAGCTACGTTCACCGTCGCCTGGCCGCTAACCGTTCCATCTTCCGCGGTAATAGTTGCAGTCCCAGCCGCCGCGCCGTTCACAACACCCGCCGCGCTCACGGGCGCAATCGTGGTATCAGAACTGCTCCAAACGACCCCTGAGGTAAGCGTCTTCGTGCTGCCATCATCCAAATTGCCGGTGGCCGTCATTTGTTGCGTAGGGCCTTGCTGCAGATTCAAATTCGAGGGGCCAACCGTCACGCTCTGCAGAACCGGATTGACGAAAAATCCCCGGCAGCCCAGGGTCACAGCGAGAAAAGAAAAAGTAATCAACACTGCAAGTTTTCGCTGAATTCGCGACACATTCCGGACTGCCATCGCACGATCTCCTCACGCAACTTAGAAGAAAATTGTATCAGAGCGAGGTCGCGCAGAGTTCGTCCGCATGTACCTTCGTGCATGCACACCTTCACTTCCCGCGCTTGTTTCAGGAACGGACGAATGCTTGTTGCTTGCGGTAAATTTTTGGAACACCGGTTGGCGCATATTGTCGTGCTGGCATAACAAAGCCGTGCGCTAGCGCATGGCTTTATGGAGTCGAAGCATCCCTGCGATCTTCCGGACACTTTCGTTATGAAGGTAGGGGTGCTTCGACTCCGCATTGCTTCGCTTCGCGAAGTAATGCTGCGCTCAGCATGACAAGGAAGGTGGGTTGCAGACTCTCACAGGGATCACCTAGCTGATCACAAAGATTGGCGCGAATTACGCTAATGCGATCTTTTCGCTTTCGCGATCCGGTCGTCAATGGGCTTACGTCCGGAAAAGCCTTCGCTAATCCCATGCCAGTGGGTAATGGAGTCCTCGCCCAGCTTCCAGCACAGCAGAATGGTGCGTCCTTCTACTTCGCAGGGGAAGTCCAGCAGGCCGATGTCGAGGTCTTT
>JANWKU010000154.1 GCA_025451215.1 Terriglobales bacterium | reverse complement strand
GACGAATTCAAGATCGTCAGCGGAACCATGACCACGATCCACTCCTACACCAACGATCAGGTCATTCTCGACTTCCCGCACAAGGACCTGCGGCGCGCCCGCGCAGCCGCGATCAATATGATCCCGACTTCCACCGGCGCCGCAAAGGCCCTGAAGCTGGTCATTCCTGATTTGGCCGGCAAGCTCGATGGATTTGCCATGCGTGTTCCCACGCCGAATGTTTCGGTGGTGGACCTTGTGGCATGGGTAGAAAAGAAGACCACAAAAGAAGAGGTCAATGCCGCGTTGAAGAAAGCGTCGGAAAGCGGCCCATTGAAGGGATATCTGGGATACGAAGCGAATGAGCTGGTTTCCTCGGATTTCAAGGGCGACGGCCGCTCGTCGATCGTCGACGCGCCGATGACGCTGGTCGTTGGTGGCAATTGCGTGAAGGTCATCTCCTGGTACGACAATGAATGGGGATACTCTTCGCGCGTTCGCGATCTGATCAACTACATCGTTGGCAAAGGCCTGTAAGAATCATGCCTGTGTGGCGCGGACACTCCTGTCCGCGCCCGCAGCTTTGAAGCACATCAAAGCCTGACTTCCCGGCAATTTCGGAGAGAGTAAGTCTATGTCGAAGCTATCAATCCGCGATCTTCCGCTTAACGATCACCGCATTTTCATGCGCGTGGACTTCAATGTTCCGCTAGAAGATGGCCGCGTAATGGACGACACTCGCATTCGCGAGACCTTGCCCACCATCGAATATGCTCTCCGTCATGGAGCTCGGCTGATCTTAGCTGCGCATTTGGGACGTCCCAAGGGCAAACCGAATCCGAAAATGAGTCTGAAACCGGCTGCCGAACGTCTGCGCATGATGCTCGATAAAGAGCTGTCACGCGGCGAAAATGTAGGCTTCTGCCCGCAGTGCGTCGGGCCTGAAGCGGAAGAGATGGCGGGGAAGCTGGAAAAGGGGCAGGCTTTATTACTGGAAAATCTGCGCTTCCATGCGGAAGAAGAAGCAAATGACGAGAATTTCGCTCGAAAGCTGGCCTCGCTCGCGGACTTTTATGTGAATGACGCTTTCGGCACTGCGCACCGCGCACATGCTTCGACGGTAGGAATCACAAAGTTCGTAAAACAATCCGCGGCTGGATTGCTTATGCAGAAAGAACTGGACTACCTGGGCAAGGCCCTTGAGCATCCGGAAAAGCCGTTTATCGCCATTCTTGGCGGCGCTAAAGTTAGCGACAAAATTGCTGTAATCCAGAATCTGATGACCAAGGTTGACGCGCTGATTATCGGCGGCGGCATGGCATACACATTCCTCAAAGCTCAGGGACAAGAAGTGGGCAAATCGCTGGTGGAAGTCGACAGAGTGGAATTTGCTGGCCAGCTTCTAGCTGAAGCAAAAAAGCGTGGCGTGAAGCTGCTTCTTCCCGTTGATCACGTCGCCGCTGCGAAAATAGACGCAAATGCCATCGTAAAAAATATCGGCGAAGGCGAAGCGATTCCTGCCGATCTTATGGCTCTGGATATCGGACCCAAGAGCATCGAGCTCTTTACCGAAGAAATTTCTACCGCGCGCACTATTATCTGGAATGGCCCTATGGGTGTCTTCGAAGTTGCTCCGTTCTCCAAAGGAACATTCAAAGTGGCCCGCGCGGTTGCCGACAACGGCGGAGCGATTTCCATCGTCGGTGGCGGAGATTCTGTTTCCGCCGTGCACAAAGCTGGAGTCGCTGACAAGATCACGCACATATCCACCGGAGGCGGCGCGTCATTGGAATTTCTGGAAGGCAAAAAGCTTCCTGGCGTCGAAGCGCTGACAGACAAGAAATAATTCTTGCACTAGAGTTATCATCCTGAGCGAAGGACCTATGTATTTCCGCCAAGCACCTGGCAGCCATCCCGCTCAATATCTTGGAAGGTTACGAATGCCCCGAAAAAAAGTGATCGCCGGCAATTGGAAGATGTATAAGACCCCCGAACAGACAGTCGCGTTCCTGCACGATTTTCTGCCCGAAGTCAAAGGTCACACGCGCGATGAAATCGTGATCGCTCCGCCTTATATTGATTTGTACGCAGCAGTGCAGGCGTCCGAAGGATCGAATGTCGCGATCGGCGCGCAGGATGTCTGCTGGAGGGAAGAATGCGCGCTTACCGGAGAAATCTCGTCCGGCATGCTGCTTTCCGTTGGTTGCACGCATGTGATCATCGGACATTCCGAGCGTCGCCAATTTTTTGCCGAAACCGATGACATCGTGAACCTGAAACTGAAAGCCGCGCTGGAAGCCGGACTTGTTCCCATTGTCTGCGTCGGCGAAGTTCTCGAAGAACGGGAAGCTGGACTTACCGAAGATGTATTGCGCCGCCAATGCATGCGGGCATTCAGCACTATTTCCGCGGCCAAGGCTGCAAAGATGATCGTTGCCTATGAGCCTGTATGGGCCATCGGAACTGGCAAGACAGCGACACCGCAAATGGCCTCTGACGCGCACGTAATTGTTCGCGCGGAAGCAGCAAAAGCCTTTGGCCAGGAGTTCGCTGACAATCTGCGGATTCTCTACGGCGGGTCGGTGAAGCCGGACAACGCTAAGACCTTGATGGCGGAACAGGAGATTGACGGTGCGCTTGTAGGCGGCGCGAGTCTTGATCCCAAGTCATTCGCGGCGATTGTGAAATACTGAGGCCCGCGAACATAGACATTTTTCTTCTTGAATATGTTGGGCTTGCAATTTCATTTCAACGGGTAGGCTGGATCATTTCAGGCAAGTGTCCGTCTAATGACAGCACTTTCATCCCTGGTTTAATGTCTTGGACTTCTACAAGAGCTATCCCACCCGAGTAAATTGCAAGGGCTTCGCGTTGCATGCCATTCGATGGAACCGCGATCGGTTCCGCCGATGCTTCGCCGCGAAAGACCTGCGCTCGCCAGTATTCCTTGTAGTCGCTTTCAGACATATGCAGTAGATGCAAAAGAGTCTGCCTCTCGTGGCTTGTGCCAGAACGGACAATAATGACTACCGGAACTCCTCCGGCCCATGTCCTTTTTTCGGCGCTCAATATTTTCCTTAGTTCCGCCATGGTAAGACCATTCACGGGGTTCTTCAGGTTTACCGCCACAGCGATGTCTGTGCTCTGTGCCTTCAAAAAAGAGGCGTGCAATAGAACACAAAGCAACATGCAATTGAGTAGCGCAATTTTTGGGAGTGTTCTCATGGTCAGCGCCTCAGAATGCAAATACCAATTGCGTCTGAATGCCATTCAAATCTGGCTTTTCCGTGCGAAGAGTATGGTCAAGTTGCACCTTGAACCCAATGGAATCGTCAAAGTCATAGCGCGCCCCGAATGACGGCCCCTTCCGCAAACTGACGTCGCTGAAGATGCTATGAGGGTTTGCATTGATGTACTGATAGCGAAAAAACGGTCGCGTCCGCCCTATTTTTTTGGAAAACTGCATATAAAATGCCGGCATGTTATAGATCAGCGGAATATTTTCGTAGGCATGTCTTACAAGAAAACCTTCATTTAAAAGTTCCCAACCCCTGCCGACATAAATCACATGCCCATTCACGATCGTTTGTCCCAGTCTTACTGACGGACCGCGTTCTAAGTCACTTATGTTGTCATGAAAGAATGAACTGCCGATCTGAAGTCCGGGGACAGTTACAGGACGGAGAAACAAGCCTCCATCAATATGGTTGCCATTGTTCTCATCGATTAGCCTGCCTGAACCGTCAATCGCAGCGCGAATGGTGTCGCTTGAACCGTACTCCGCAATGTAATTCAAGCCCAATTTTCCAGAAGGAATTTCTCCCGTAAATGAGATGCCCACCGACTGTGTGGGCAATATTCCGCCTTCATCGGCGAACTGCATAATGAGCGGCCGGTCGGCAGTTGTTTGGAGCCACTTTCCGCTATGGAACATCTGGCTGTAATATCCAATCGCAGTGTGGTACCGGCCAAAAGAAGTGCGCAGCGAATCGTCGTAGTCATATTTGAATAAAATGCGGTCCAGGCCAATGTTGAAGCTTTGCGCGTCGCCTTCATTGACAACTATTTCCGACAGAAAATTCGCTTTCTCGGAAATGCGCGACGTTAACAGAAGATCAAGGTCGCCGGTATAAAATCCGCCCGCGGACCCTGGCACAAAGCCTTCCGTCCCAAGTTCCGGTGTTTTCTGGTCCAACACTTTATAGTCGAACTCCCCAAACCCCTGCCATTGAAATCCGTGGACTTCGTGAAAGTTGTTTGCCGTCTCTGGCGATGGCACGGCGGAAATTTCCGCCGCTTGCTGACCCGAAGCAGCACTGGCGGCCGGCAGGTTTGCATTGCTGCTTTGTTTCTCTCTAGCTTCCAGTATCTCCATCCTTTGCCGCAAATCTTCCACTTCCTGTTTCAGTTCACGGATGGTCTCTGCATCATTTGCTGCGGAGGCGGGGATTTTGGTCTGTGCATTACCAACAACTGAAAACAACAAAAGCGTAGTTGCCAATGTGAGACTGCTGCGCATACTGAGTCCTTCTGTACAAATTTCATTTCTCCACGGATGTACGGGATGTAAGCACGACATTTGCCAGTAAAAGAAATCGGAGGATTAAAAATTATTGAGAACTAAGGAGAACTTAAGCAAATGTCAGACAGCAGGATATCTAGAAGGATGTCTCAATCTCAGCCGCTAATTTAGTTTTGTTATAATGCGGATTGCCTCTGCGTAACTCGTTGCGCTGTGCGGAAGTGGTGGAATTGGCAGACACACCATCTTGAGGGGGTGGCGCCGAAAGGCGTGGGGGTTCAAATCCCCCCTTCCGCACCATTTCAGCGCCATCGTTGGTGTTCTAAAAGCACACCCGAACCAATACGAAACACAGCTTATTACGAGGCCACAAGCGCCTGTCGGTGGAGCGCCGGAGCAGAAGCGATCGCTAAGAAACCACGCCGGTGACTTGGAAGTCAGTTTGCTCATTTACCCAGCTGCAAACGAATGGCGTAATAGCGGTAATTGAGCTAGTGGAGCTGCGTGTAGGCAGACAATAATTTAGGTACAATAGCGGAAGCTATTCCGATAGGGCTGGATCATCCATCCGCGTCCTCGGGAAGACTTCGAAAAGCAAGCTTATCAAGCCATGATCACATTGATTACTATCGTGCATATCTTCATTTCTATTTTCCTGATTGTTGTCGTGCTGCTCCAAAGTGGACAAAGCGGCGATATCGCGGCGGCTTTTGGCGGCATGGGCAGCCAGACCGCCTTTGGCCCACGCGGCGCGGCTACGGCCCTCTCCAAGGCCACGACCTGGTCGGCGGTCATCTTTGTGCTCACTTCCATCACGCTCTCCATCGCCACGTCACGCCACAGCGGTCCGCATTCGGTCTTGCAGGGAGTGAACTCCCAGACCAAATCTCAGCCCGCGGTGCCGGCGCAAAAACCAGCCGCTCCGACCCCACAACACTAGAATTGGGCGTTGGCTAGTGTCCGTTCTTCTGTCTTGCTGGTCATTTATTGGCTGAACCATGATTCACGAAATTCTTCCCGTCGGCCCATTACAGTGCAACTGCTCGATCATTGGGGATGACAGCACCCACGAGGGAATGGTCATTGACCCCGGCGATGAGATCGAAGAGGTTCTTGCGATCATCGCCAGGCATCACCTTCAAATCAAACAGATCGTCGTCACTCATGCGCATCTTGATCATGTGGGAGGAGCAAAAAAGCTGCGTGCCGCCACTGGCGCTCCCATCCTGCTGAACCAAAATGACCAGGAACTTTTAACCATGCTGGACGTGCAGGCCGGATGGCTGGGTATGGACGACCCCGGCAAAGTGGACATTGACCAGAATGCCCATGACGGAGATGTAGTGAAAACAGGCTTGATTGCCGCGACGGTGATGCACACCCCGGGCCATACCGAAGGGAGCATCTGCCTCTACTTCCCCTCGGAGAAAAAACTCATCGCTGGCGACACGCTTTTTGCCGGTAGTATTGGCCGCACGGATTTGCCGGGCGGCTCCATGCGGAAGATCCTGCGCTCCATTCACGAAAAAGTCCTTACTCTTTCCGATGAAACGATCGTCGTGCCCGGTCACGGTCCGACGACAACCATTGGAGAGGAACGCGAGAGCAATCCCTTCCTAAGAAATTCCTAAGGATTAAAGTGCCGAACGCCTTCGCTAGGAAGCGTCGGCAAAACGATGGTCGCTCGTGGTGTTGGAAGCGCGGTATCGAAGCAAGGCGGCGATATTGCCCACGGGTTCAAGCTCCGGGCTCCGGACGCAAACCAGTTCAATATCGCGGCGAACAAGCAAGGGAACCATTGCGTCAACAATGTCTTCCAATCGCCGCGTACTGTGTCCACAAAGCGCGCAATAGCGCACCAGGTGCGCATCCAGACGTCCACAAGACGTGCACTCCACTCCGTGAGCCACGTAGTTCTCGGTCACCAGCAGCGAGCGGACCTCTCCTAACTCCAGCGAACGCAATACTCTTCGCAGTCCGGTTACCCCGCGCTTATGGCTCTTGGCGTAACTTAGGACCTGTTTAACCAGTTCCTGGTTATGACGTTCGCGGTTTGTGCGCAACACCTCGTTTGCGGATTCGCGCACCTGCTCTGCGCTAATTTCGACCGTCGCGGAAAACTGCCCGATACAAAGCTGTTTGATTTCGGGGTGTAAGCGCGACTGAAAATCATGCCAGTTCGTTTCCATGCAGCCGGCAATCCACTTCTCCCATTTGCCCTTTTCCCATTCTTCTTTCAGGTGCGCAGCCACGTCACGGAAGTGGTGCATGACCTCATCCTCCAGGCCCCTCTCCGCATGCCCAGCGTCGTATCCATGCCAGCCATCGCTTCGCCCGCGGCGCGGCAGCGAACGAAATAATCCTTCGCGCTCCAGGATTTCGTCACCTTGCAAATCAAAGAGCCTTGCCTTCTTGCGGTCGAGGAGGACGATGCGTGATTTTGGCCGCGTATCCATCATCGTGAGCAAAGGCTTTAGATGAAAGCGGTGGCCTGCTGTGATCGCCGAGCCCGGTAACTGCGGTGGGAGATCGAACTCGCGCCAGAAATTCCTTTTCCCGCACGCGAAAATGACCTTGGCACGCGTTTGGTTGCCGCGTAAATCCTGTGCGACCTCCAGCATTCGATGCAGGTCTTCGGCAACGCCATTATTTTTGCCGTTGTGCTTGATCTCGCGCATGGCATTCTTGACAAGGTCTTTCGCCAGAATCATCTCTTCGCGGTGCGATTTGTCCCGTGGCGCGTGCGGCTGAAAATAAAAGCTAAGAGCACACTCCCGTTTCGCGTCCGCCTGAAAGGCGGCCAGTTCGCGGATTTCTTTTCGCGAAATCATGAAGTGCTCCTGCCAAAAATTATGCAGTGCCGGTTCTCTGCAACAGCTTGTCTTTGAATCGGTTCGGAATGGGCGGAGAGGTGCGCAACCGCTCCCTGCCATTCACAATGGACGAATGAACTTCCTGCGATGTGCGGTCGGTGATGCTGGAAATTTCTTCGATGGAGAATCCCTCAATGGCATACAGTACGAAGGCCTCGCGGTCCACCGGTCTTGCGTTCCGCAAAGCGGCCTGCACCAGAGTGATCATTTCATCTGAATAGGCAATCTCCTCCGGAGTGGAGATCCTCAGGTCTGCAACTATGCTTTCGCCAGTGAGGCTCTCGTCCGGCTGGTGATACTGAAGGAGGGCTTCATCGCTGGCGCGCACATTCGGCTTCCATGCGGAATCCTCCAAACGGAAGCCGGCCTCGTATTC
>JANWKU010000153.1 GCA_025451215.1 Terriglobales bacterium | reverse complement strand
TGCCGGAATGGCAGGAAACCAATCTGTTCGACGCACTCCGCGACACATTGGATCGCCTGCAAGATATTCAGGGCCACAAGTACGTTATTCTCATCTCCACAGGCGTGGATAGCTTTAGCAAACTCAGGCTCGACGAGGTCCTAAAAAGAGTTAAAAGCGCGCAGGACGTCACCATCTTCCCCGTAAGCATTGGCTGGGCTTTGCGCGAATATTGCGAGGTGAACCACTGCACGGGACAAACACAGTCACGGGCCGGATTGCCGATTGACCGAATGGACTACCTGCAAGCCGACAATGAAATGACAACGTTCGCCCGCCTTACGGGAGGCCGCGCCTATTTCCCTCGTTTCCAGGCCGAGTTTCCGGAAATCTTCCATAGCATTCTAGGCGACATCCGCAGCCAATACACCCTGACTTATCGCCCGTCCAACGCGAAACAGGACGGCTCCTATCGCAAGCTGAAAGTGGAGGTGGTGGGGCCGGGCGGCAGTCCGTTAAAGGTAAAGGACCAAAAAGGCAAAGACGTGAAATATCAGATCATTGCCAAGGAAGGCTACACGGCCAAGCGCACGGTGGAATAATCGCCTCCTTGAGCTGTAGGCTCGCGCAAATGGACTAGCCAACATGAAACATATCGAGCAGAAATAACAGTCCCACACCGAGGAAAACCACCAGCGCCATTCTTATTCCTGGCTCGCGGTTTACTTCCGGCATAAGGTCGGAAGCCGCAACGTAAATCGCAACTCCAGCCGAGAGCGGCAATCCCACGCGCACTTCATGGCGGAATACCGCCATTGTCAGCACCCCGGCCAATGTCGCCGCTCCAAGAATTACCGATGATCCCCAGGCGATGCCCCGACTCTGCCCGCTGGCCAGCATCACGGAAGCGACCGTGAAGCCCTCCGGAATTTTGTGGAGGAATATCGCCACAAAAATAATCCATCCCAGCCGCGGAGAAACCAGAAAGCCGGAAGCGATGGCGATGCCGTCAAAAAACGTGTGGATGATCAGCCCCACCAACACGGAGTATCCCGTGTGGCTGTGCATGAATTCGTGCTCGTGTGTCTCTTCGCCAAAGTGAAAATGCGGGGTAAGTGTGTGTTCGAAAAAGTGGGTGATGAGATATCCGATTAGAACCAGGAATGCCGCGCTCTTCCCTTGTAGTTGAATGCTGGCCGGAAAAATCTCCACAATGGCCGTGGCCAGCATGAATCCCGCGCCCAAGGCCACGAAATAGCGAAGGTAAGAACGCTCCCAATGTTTCTGGACAATAATGGCGCCGCCGAAAACATTGGCGCCCGCCGCGCTGAGTCCAAGCACTACGCTGAGAGCAATTGGATTCATGTGTGCTGAATGATAACAGTTCTCAGTTGCCAGTCGCCGGTTGCCAAAATTCAGTTTGGCGGCCCACTTATTTTGGTTGGAACCGTCGAGACCGCGAGAGCAAAATATTTCTCGGCGATCTCTGCGTTCTCGGTTCAATCCCCAGCGTCTAGGCTTCAAATACCGGGAACTGGCAACTGCTGCTTCATCCGCTATGCCGAATGTGCATCACGTCGCCATCCTGCACGATGTACTCTTTGCCCTCGAGTCGCAGCGTTCCTTTAGCGCGTGCATTTGCCTCGGAGCCTGCCTCCAGCAACTGGTCCCAGCGAATGGTTTCGGCGCGGATGAAATGTTTGGACAGGTCGGTATGAATCGCGCCCGCGCCTTCCACTGCTCGGGTGTTCACCGGAATCGTCCAGGCGCGACATTCGTCTTCGCCCGCGGTGAAAAACGAAATCAACCCCATCAATAAATAGGTTTTGCGAATCAACCGGCTCAATCCGCTTTCCTTTAGGCCATAACTGCCGAGAAATTCAGCCGCGTCTGCATCGCTCATCTCGGCAAGTTCCGCTTCAACCTTGCCGCAAATCCCGGTCGCCCCTGCGTTCGGACGCGAAGCGAACTCGGCGATTTTGTATTTCTCTACGGACTCCTCCAGCTCTTTCCCAAGTTCCATACTTTCGCCGATGTTGAGCACGTAGAGGATGGGCTTTTCACTGAGGAACATGAAGCCGCGAAAGCGTTTTTTGTCCTCAGCCGTCATCTCCAACTCGCGGAGCGGCTTTTCCGATTCCAAATGCGCCTTGGCCCTCTTCAGCAATTCAAGCTCTTTTTCTAAATCAGCGGAGCGCATCTTCTTCAAATCTTTCTCCACGCGCTCCTGGCGTTTTTCAATCTGGCCCAGATCGCTCACCATTAGATCGAATTCCACATTGCGGATGTCGCGCACGGGATCAACTGGCCCGACATGCGGAATGGAATCATCTTCAAAAGCGCGCAAAACGTGAATCAAAGCGTCCACGTTACGCAGATGAGTAAGGTACGAAGTTTCCTTCAAGGCCTCTTGCCCAATGGCGCCTACGTCCACGTATTCGACGGACGCGTGAGTGAGCTTCTTGGGATGGTAGAGGTCCGCGAGTTTATCGAGACGGTCATCAGGGACTTTCGCGACTCCCAGATGCGCCTCGCGCGGGTTGGAGTAGGACTGATCGGAAAGGTCCGCCTTGGTAAGGATGCGGAATAGAGACGATTTGCCCACCTGTGGCAGGCCAATGATGCCAGTTTTCATAGGACATAAAAATCATATCAGCCATCCCGGAATTCTGTTTTGCTCTGGTATGCTTTGCGGCGTATGTCACGTTCTCCCATCCTTCGTCTGTTCGTTGTGGTTCTAGGCCTTCTTTCGATGGCAACCGCCCAAATAAAATTTCAACTCGTGGACCGCGCGACGATTGAGTCACGCATAAAGCGCTACGGTGGGAATAATGCCCAGCGCGAACTCACTGTAAAACAGATGTTCGGCGAGGCAGGTTGCAAGGACGTTTCCGAGCAAGAGGTGAAGTACTTTCCGCCGAACGTAATCTGCGTTCTTCCTGGAGAAACGAACGAAATCATACTAGTGGGCGGCCACACGGATCGCGTGCAGGCAGGCGACGGCGTTGTAGACAATTGGAGCAGCGCATCGCTGCTGCCAAGTTTGTTCTTCAGCGAAAATATTCAGCCTCCGCGGCACCATACATTTGTATTTGTCGGTTTCACCGCCGAAGAAAAAGAACTGGTGGGCTCAACATTTTATGCAAAGCACCTGAGCGACGCAGACCGCTCTCGAATTGTCGCCATGGTGAATCTCGACACTCTCGGCCTGGGACCCACAAAAGTTTGGGCCTCTCACGCGGACAAACAATTGTTGGGACCGCTTGTAGTGGTCGCCAACGCGATGAAATTGCCGTTGGCCGCTTTCAACGTGGATGGCGTTGGCACAACCGATTCTGAATCGTTTGCCAAATATAAAATACCCAGAATCACCATCCATACCATCACGCAGCAAACCTGGCCAATCTTACATTCGGACAAGGACAATCTTAGTGCGCTCAAAATGGATGACTACTATGACACCTACCGGCTGCTCGCGGCGTACTTGGCATTTCTCGACAGCGATTTAAATGCGCCGCAATCGCAGTCCAAACCAGCTCATTGAGCCTTCCGAATTCTTGCGGCCAAATACAGAACAACCAAACCAAGAATCAGCACCGTGCCTTCAAGTCTCGTTGACCAAACATGCAGCGCGTTGAAATGCAGCCGGATCGGGTCCCCGAGCGAGAGCAGATCAATATCGCCGACCGACTTTCTCAGTTCCGCCATGCGCGGCATGACCACAAATTGCGAAAGACAGGTAAGCGCCAGCATGAAATAAATCAGGATGTGTTCCGCAGAAAAAAGCGGCGCCCTGGCCTTCATCAGTTTCGCCAATCCCATGGAGCACAAAAGAAAAACGACCCCCGCCCCAATCCCCATCCAATGCAGCTTCTTTAACATTGGCCCCACGATCAAAGCAGCCATCGCGTGCGTGGGCAGCACAGAAAATGCCGTGGGCGCTAGCACGATGAACAATATAATCCCGCCCACCCATACCGCCAACGCGAGAAACATCAGGAACCGCAACACAGACACAGTGACTCTCCCATCATTGGGCTGCGTTCAATTCCGACAACGTCAGCGATAAATTGTCGGCCAGCGCGAGATAACCGAACTGCGAGTCTTTCACCGGCTCCCCCGACAAGCGCACGACAGCTTTGCGCGCCCCGCGAGGCACCGGCCCCGATTGCTGCCGCTGCACAACGGATGCAACGCCTGCGAACGCGCGGCGCAGGTCCATGGGCATGACCGCGCTTACCGACATTTTGTCCAGCTCCTTGCCGGAAGCATCCTGCCATGAGACTTCTAGATGGACCGTTGTGTTCCCCTCGACAATGCCGCCAAGATATCCCGAGAGATATCCCCACACCTTGCCCTGATCAATCTGCACACTCAACGCGGAAAGGTCAATCGTCTGAAATGCGGCTTTGGTCGTTTGCTTGTCCTGCCACTCAAGCCGGAAGTAGCAACAGCCTCCGTGGGGCGCGCCTTGCACTCCCTTTCTCCATTCGCCGGGCTTCTGCCCGTAACCAGCTTCTTCAAGCGTGCCGGGCGGCTGCCAGAACGGAGCCCACATGGTGTCAGTGGCCTGTTCCGCATCGCCATTCAGAATCAAGTTACGTCCCGACAGCACATTGTTAGCCGCCGTGTTCTGGGCAGAGGAAGAATTTGTTTGTGCTTCAACTGGAACGACAAGAAGGATTGCGGCAAGCAAAGTAAAAAAATATAAGCGCATTGGAATTCCCTGCCTGAGACTTTGACAGGCTTCTAGAATAACCGAGCCGCAACCCGAAAGATGTAAGGATTTGTCCGGCGAAGAGGACTAAACAGGTACCGCGACGCTTTCCACAATCTCCTGCAAAATCTGTTCTGCTTGAACGGAAGTTTGATTGCCCGAGGAAGAATACGCAACATGCGTTGCCACGCGATGGGCGAAGATGGGCAATACCAGAGGCTTGAAATCTTCCGGAACGCAGAAGTCCCGGCCATCCACAAACGCCATGGCCTGCGCGGCGCGGTAAAGCATTTGCGACCCGCGCGGCGAAACGCCCAGCGATAAATGCTCCGACTCGCGGGTCTTGCGCACGATCGCCAGCGCGTAATCCACCAGCGACTCATCCACGCGCACGCGGGCTACAGCTTGCTGCATTTCCAAAATATCTTCGCCATGAACAACCGGCTGGAGGCTTTCCAACTGCGTTGTGCCAGCTTCTGAGTGCAAAATTTCGCGCTCCGCTTCGCTGTCAGGATATCCCATGCGCAAGCGCATCAGGAAACGATCCAGCTGTGACTCCGGCAAAGGATACGTTCCGTGATGCTCCACCGGATTCTGCGTGGCAATCACAAGAAACGGCTGCGGCAGCGTGTAAGAATGCGAATCCACCGTGACTTTGCCTTCGCTCATCGCTTCAAGCAGCGCAGACTGCGTCTTGGGTGTAGTGCGGTTGATTTCATCCGCCAGCAGAATATTGGTGAAGACCGGCCCGCGCTTGAATTCAAAGTGCTGCTCCATCGCGGAATAAATCGAAATACCCACAATGTCGCTGGGAAGCATGTCGCTGGTAAACTGCACGCGCTGAAAGCTGCAATCAATCGCCCGCGCCAGGGCGTGTGCCAGCGTGGTCTTGCCAACTCCGGGAACGCCTTCAATCAGCAGATGCCCGCGCGCGAGCACCGACACGATCGCCAAGCGCACAACATCGTCATTGCCGCGAATCACTTTGCGGAGCGCAGCTTCCAGAAGTACTGCACGCGAGGCGGTTGACCTGATGGTGGCGTTTTCCAGGGACATCTCAGCAAATTTTACTATGTGGCGCGCGGAGGTCTTCGGTTACCGAAGTACCTGCGCTAAATCGGTTCGCCGCTCTTAATGCAAGTTGAAACTGACTCCGTGTAATCAGCTTTCAATAAGCCAGTTTCGTCTGCGCAGTACATTGGCAGTTTAGTATTTTTTGGTCGTGCCCTCAGATGAAAACTGGTATACGGTCCGTTCATGCTTTGAACTTGGCAATCACTCACGTCAAAGGTGTACCCGTTCATTGCTTTTCCGTTCGCCAATGCTCTGTCATTCGTAATATTCCCCAACTTGCACGAATAACCATTCATGGGGTGGCTGAGGCGAAAATTGTTTTCGCTCGCTACAAGGCTTCTCATGGTAACAATCGCGTAATCTTCCTGACCCAGGCGATATGCACCTACAAGGTAAGTCAACCCAAAGCCCAGTACTGTAAGTCCCATCACAATCCAAATTGGATATTTCCAATTACGCATTCAATCTGAGATCGAGCGCCAACTAAGAAATTGCAGATGATTTTTGCTGTCCGCTTTACTGCTGAAACTCCGCCGGCCGCCCCGTCAGCCTCTCAATCCGCTTGGCGATCGGAGGATGAGTAGAAAACAGATTTCCGAAGTTCATCCCCAGTAGCGGCTGAACAATGAATAAATGCGCCGTGGATGGCGACGCCGCCATCGGGACCCGCCGCGAGTACGCGTCCAGCTTTTGCAGCGCCGAAGCCAGCGCATAAGGATTTCCAGTGAGGTGTGCGCCCGTAGCATCAGCCTGATATTCGCGCGAGCGGGAAACCGCAAGCTGTATCAGCATGGCGGCAATAGGCGCGACAATCAACATGAACAATGCGGCAAGCCCACCGCCACCGCCGCGGTCATTGTCATTGCGCTCGTAGCCACCAAAGATCATGGCCCAGCGACCCATCTCGGCCAAATATGTAATCGCCCCAGCGATGGTCGCCGCAATCGAGCTGATCAAAATATCGCGATTGCGGACGTGCCCCAGTTCGTGCGCCAGCACGCCTTCCATCTCGTCATCGTTCAGCAGATTCAAAATGCCCTGCGTCATGGCGACCGAAGCGTGAGCCGGATTCCGCCCGGTGGCAAATGCATTCGGCGAATCCGTAGGAATTACGTACATCTTGGGCATCGGAATGCCGATCCGCTGCGTGAGCCGCTCCACGATCTGGTAAGCACGGGGCAACTCCTCGCGCGTCATCGGGCGGGCGCGATACATCTTCAAAGCAATCTTGTCGGAAAAGAAATACGAAACAAAATTCAGCACCGCGGCGAATGCCAGCGCCAGCAACATGCCATTCTGCCCGCCAAAGGCGCGGCCAATGAACATAAGCAGCAGCGTGAGCGCGGTAAGCAAAAACGCCGTCTTAAAGGTATTCCCCATAGTTTTCTAGGTCTCTATACAGATAGATGCTCGTTTACCTTACGAGTTTCAATCTAAAGATTGACTTGGGATGCCTTTTCGATTCATGACTTCAATTTACTAACAAATAGGGCGCTGCTAAGCACAAAGTTCCTACTCTAAGGCGAGCAAAGGCAATCAGTTACAGATTGAGAGTCCTATTATTGAGTCGCCTGCCGCTTCAGCGCCCGATCCAGGGTTTGGTCGAGGGCGGACTTCGCCTGCTCGTATTCAGCCTGCGTCACCTTGCCCTGTTTGCGGTCAACCTCAAGCTGAAAAATTTCTTCTTTCAATGCTTCCAGCAACCGCTCGGCGCGGTTTTGCGGAGCTGCCGGTGGAGAAGCGATTGCGCCTTCCGGCAAATCTAGCGTGTCGTCCAGCGCTGCGGCCGGTTGAGGACGCTTCATGGTGTAAATTGCTCCGACGGCCAGCAACAGGGCAAAGCCGCCAAGAATGTACGGCCAGTCTTTTTGCAGAGGATCGGGAGCATCAATGGGCGGTCCTAGTCCGCCTCCCGGACGATCGTCTGATGTGGTAGCTCCAGTTCCCTGCGCGTCTGGATTCGAACCTCCAGCGTTCGCCCCTCCGGCATTCTGATCAGGGGCTTCCTTGATCGTGCCAGTGCCAGAAACCGTGAATGCCAGCGATTGTCCAGGCTCCGTTTTTGAGGCGACCTGCACATCCGTATCGTTCTGGTGAGGGTCCTTCATGGTCTGGAAAGACGACCCCGCGCCCGCCGTGAATTTCATAGTCGCAGGCAGCATCACCATAAGGTGCTGCGCCGGGTAAAGCGACTTCGGATCAATCTTCGCCGAGCCGGTATATGGCATGTGAAATACAACCTGAAATTGCGTCGTGCCCGGTCGCAGCGGAAACATGAACGCATAACGGTTCTTCACCGATTGCGGAACCGGCGCGGAATTCACGGGCTGGCCGCCCTGGGTCATCGCCTGTCCTTCGTCCACTTCCGCTCCCTCGGGCAGGTAAAACTCGAAGTTCGCGTCGTTCATCTGCGTTCGCGGCGGGGTAGAGAGATTGTCTACGGCGAAAAAGCGCACGCCCTCCAATTGATTGCTCTCCGCTTGCAACCGAATCACATCCGCATTCACGGTAACGCCCGGAACTTTCTTTGCAACGTCATAAACCTGCAAATCCACCGTCGTCATTCCCGGTGTCGCCATCTCGTTGTAAGTCACGCCCTGGTGAATGTCGCGCACCAAATGCGGCCCGCCGTCGTCAGGAACAGCCAACGTGAACTTGCCGCTGGCGTCGGTCTTAGTGCGCCCGGCTTCCTCCATGCCCTGCCCGAACTTAATGAGCACAACATCGTCGCCTACCGAAGGCTTTCCGGTCGTCCCGTTCTTCACCGTGCCCGTTATTGTGGATGCCGCAGCGAACGTGCTGAACGCAAGCGTGGCGTATGAAATGACTCTCAGTGAAAACTTCAAATTGAAGCTCCCTTTTTCGGTTGCGGGTTTGTTTGCGGATTTACTCGCGACGACGCGAGCTGCGCAGCCTGCTCCAGCTTGGCGATCTCCGCCAGCAGCGAAGCCGCTTCTTCTTCCAGCGAAGTTTTCATCGCCTGATAATCGGCAGCAGGAAACTTTCCTGCCTTGTATTCAAAATTAAGGTCACGCAGGTTTTCGTAAACTGCTTCCTTCCGCTCCAGTAGAAACGCCAGCCGCGTCTTCCGCGGACCAAGTTGCAATACTCCCGGAAGATAGAAAACGTAAAACAGAGTTCCCGCAGTGAATAGAATGCAAAGTAGAGTGGCCGGCGTCATAACTCCGTCTCCTTGCGCACCTGATTGCTGTATTGATCCAGCTCCGACCCCTGGGCGTGCGGAACCCCATCAGCCAGCGCGGGCTCAGGGCGCTTTTTCCACGAACGCACAATCAGATACACAGAACCCAATCCCAGAATTAAAACCAGAAAAGGCATGATCCAGGCCACGCGGTTAAATCCCGTAGTGGTTGGCGCCAGCAGCACAGTCGGCCCAAATTTCTGAACAAATGCCTGGATGATCAGGCTGTCGCTGTCGCCACGTTGCACATACGAAGCAAGATCGTTGCGCATGCCGTCCGAAAGCGGGCAGCCAACGTGGTTGCACTCCAGCAAAATCTGGTTGCAACCGCAAGCGCACATCATCTTGTGGCCCAGGCTTTCGAAACGGGCATTCTGATCGCCCGCGCCCAGAAAAACGAATATGGCCGCGAGGACAAGCCCGCATTGCAGGAAAATTCTGATCGGAGCCTTTTGAGACATCAGTCGCCTGCCCCAACCGTGACCGCGTCTCTCACCGGTACCTGCGCAGCCGCACGCACGGGAACGGCATTCGGAACTAGAGCGAGAATCGTTCCCGCCAGCATGATCCACGCGCCAATCCATATCCACATCACCAGCGGATTGAGATGAGCTTTGATGATCGGATGCCCAGTAGTTTGGCTTTGCCCCTCATACACGAGATAAAGATCTTCCTTCAGCGTGGAGCGGTTCGCCACAATCGTGGATGTCTGCTGGCTCGCCTTGTAAAAGCGCCGCTCCGGATAAACCGTCGCGATCTGCGCGCCGTTCTTGAAAACGTCCATCACCGCCCACTCGCTGGCGTAATTCGGATTGTCATCCTGCGTGAACGACTCGCACTTGAGCGTGTAAGCGCCAATCGTCATCTGGTCGCCAAACGTCATCTCCTGCTCTTTGTCCTGGTTAAACGCGGATCCCGCGAATCCAATAATCACGATGATTACGCCGAAGTGAACAATGTATCCGCCGTAGCGCCGCGTGTTGCGATGTCCCAAATGCACCATTGATGCAAGCAGATTCTGCCCAGTATGCCGGCTGATCACTCGCCCGCCGCGCACGAACTCAGAGATCACCGTCGCCGCAACCAGCACCGCCAGCATGACGGCCATCAGCGAGTAGAAGTAGGAAATGTCAGTCCACGGCCGCATTCCGAACGGCCCTCCCCACGAACGAGGCGTCGCCACCAGAAACACACCCGCCAGCACGGCGAAAAGCGCAGGCCACTTGAAGTTGCGTTTAATGCTCTCGGTCGAAGTCCTTCGCCACGCCAGCAGCGGGCCAACCGCCGTCAGCAACAGAAGCAGCAATGCTATGGGTACATTCACGCGATTAAAAAACGGCGCGCCCACGGTGATTTTGTGTCCCTGCACCCATTCCGAGAGGATAGGAAACAAAGTTCCCCACAACACCGTGAAGCAAGCAACCAACAGGAGGAGATTGTTAAAAAGAAAACTGGCCTCGCGCGACACCAGCGACTCGAGTTTGTGTTCGCTTCGAAGGAACGAACTGTTTTTCAGATACGCAACCAGGCACACCACAAAAATAATCAACAGGAAGGAATGAAACCATCCTCCAATTGAGGACTGCGCAAAGGCGTGGACGGAATTGATCATGCCGCTGCGGGTAAGATCAGTCCCAAAAATCGTGAGCATGAAGGTGATAAAAATCAGCCACACGTTCCAGGTCTTCAACATGCCGCGTTTTTCCTGCATCATCACCGAGTGCAAAAAAGCAGTACCGGTAAGCCATGGCATGAGCGAAGCGCTTTCCACCGGGTCCCATCCCCAGTAGCCGCCCCAGCCGAGCACTGCGTAGGCCCAGTGCATGCCCAGAAAAACTCCGCAGGTCAGAAAAGCCCACGTCACCATCGTCCAGCGGCGCGTGATGTGTATCCACTTTTCGCCGGGATAGCGCATCACCAGCGCGGAAAGCGCAAAGGCGAAGGGCACGCTGAATCCCACATAACCGAGATACAGCATCGGCGGATGAATCACCATCTCGGGATATTGCAGCAGCGGGTTCAATCCGGCGCCGTCGGTAGGCATTGCGCCCTGCATCAGGCCGAAGGGGCGCGCGGCGAAATTCAAAAGCAGCAGAAAGAAAATCTGGATGCCCGCAATCACCACCGAAGCATGCGCGAACAATCGCTGGTCGGTCTTATGACGCAGCCGCAGCACGAGGCCGTAAGCAGCCAGCAGCAGCGACCAGAACAGTAGTGACCCCTCCTGCCCCGACCACAATGCCGCCAGCTTGTAAGGCCAGAGCAGATCCCGATTGGTGTGGTGATAAATGTAAGCGATGGAAAAATCGTTCTGGAAGGCCGCCACCGCTAAAACCAAAGCCGCCAGCAGAACGGCAGCGAAGGTAGCGATGCCCGCGCGCCGCGCCGTTTCCGCCAAACGTTCCGTACCGCGGCCTTTTTGAACGAGGGCAACTAATCCAAAAACGAAGGAATACGCGCTCAATGCCAAGGCGAGCATGAGTGCAAAACTGCCAAGTTGTGCCATGGAAGATACCGTCAAGTATTTTTTCAGAAATGCGCAGGGGAAGCAACCGTGAAAGAGCCTAAAACCAATAGTTCGCGGAGCTGTTCCCTTGTGCTCATGGAAGGTAGAGCAGAAATAGGCACGATGGATACGAGGATTTTCCCCAATGCAAAATCATCTGCAAAATGAATTTCTCGGACCGGCAGGATATTGTCGGCCCGAGAAAAGTCTGGATATCAGAAATTAATCTCAGGCTGATTGCTGATTGTGCCGCGCCGTAATTTCGCGCTCGGCGCGGAGCCAGTCTTCGTGCTCATAGCCCGGCATGGAGCCTCGCGCTTCATAAAGCTCATACGCGCGGCGGCGGATTTCATCCTGCAAATTCACCGGCGCGGAAGCCTTTTTGCTTTCCTGTGTAATGCCCTGCGTGATGGGCGTGATTTTTCTGGCGTTTGCGTCGCCGTTGCGGGGGGATTTTGCTCTTGGCATGGATAACTCCTTAAAGAAATAATGAAGGCCAACGACGAAGCGTAATGAATGAAATCTCCACGCCTGAGTTGCCTGCCACGACCCCAAAAACCTTGCGAAGGAATACCTAATAATAAACCGATGGGCTGTGGAATGTTCTTAAACAGAAAAAAAATCTTCGCAGCTTAAGCGCTTGAATGCGCTGAAATCCGATAGACTTATTAAAATTTCCTAAAGTCTTTGCCTGTATTATTCCCGCAGCGTTGGAGGTAAATTGAAGGCAGTTCTGCATCTGGTGGCTATTGGTGTGTTCTTGTTCACCTCCATCGCGCTTGGCCAAACGGCCGATGGCGTTCAGGGCAATTGTCCCGAACCTCCTCTGCAACAACCGCCCGATTGCGGGACCGTTCAAGCCCAGAAATCCTCCCGCATTCAACGCAAGGAAACGGTCACTGTCACTGGGGCCTTTGCTCCCACTCCAGTGGAGGATGTGGACCGCGCAGTTACGGTGATTGACACAAAAGAAGCGCCGCTGCTCTACACCAACTGGGTCGACTATCTGGCCATGGACCCTTCAGTGGATTTACAGCAGCGCGCCCCGGGCGACGTGCAGGCCGATCTCACCATTCGAGGATCAACCTTCGGGCAAACGCTGGTCATGCTGGATGGCCTGCGCATGAATGACGCGCAGAGTGGACACCACAACATGGACCTCCCCATCCCCAGTTCCGGCATAGACCGCATTGAAATCCTGCGCGGAGCGGGGTCTACGCTCTATGGATCAGATGCAGTTGGCGGATCGATCAACATAATCACCGCCCCCCCGTCGTATTCCGATCTGCGTTTTGGCAGCGCAGTGGGGAATTTCGGTGTGAATCAAGAGTACGGCTCCGCCTCGTTGATGTTTCGCCGAATCGATGAAGAACTGGATGTGGCACGCGATTTTTCCAGCGGCTTCATTCCCGACCGCGATTACCGCAGCCTGACAACATTTTCCAGCACTGGCCTACAGACCGGCCTGGGCCATTCACTCTTGCTGTTGGGTTATGGCGACAAACCCTTCGGCGCCGACCAGTTTTATGGGAATTTCAATTCCTGGGAGCGCACCAAATCATGGTTCGCGGGTTTCAAGCAAGATCTGGGCACCAAGACCGAAGCCGATTTTTCCTACCGCCGCCACAGCGATGAATTCGTTCTTCTCCGCGACGATCCCGCAGTCTATGAAAACAACCACATTGACCAGAGCTGGGAGGCGGCGGTACGCCGTCACGAGCAGTTGGCGTCAAACGTGGCGCTGTTCTATGGCGGCGAAGGTTTTCACGAATCCATCAACAGCAACAATCTTGGACAGCATGAGCGCAGTTGGGGCGCGGGATATGTAGACCTTGACATTCGCGCCTGGAAGCGTTTTTCGTTTTCATTTGGAACGCGCGAGGAAATTTACAGTTCCACAACCAATCAATTCAGCCCAACATTTTCCGCAGGCATGTGGCTGAAAGCTGGATGGAAGCTGAAAGGCAGCGTGGGCCGCGCCTTTCGTCTTCCAACCTATACGGACCTTTACTACAGCGATCCTGCCACCACCGGCAATCCCAACCTGCAACCGGAAACCGCGTGGAGTTACGAAGGCGGCGTGGTGTGGGACCAGGGCGGCCGATTGAGCGTTGACGCGACAGTTTTTCAACGGCGCGAGAGCAACGACATTGATTACGTTAAAAGCTCGCCTGCCGATCTTTGGCACGCCCAGAATATTCAAAGCTTGAATTTCACCGGCGCGGAAACTTCGGTGCAGTTTCGCCTGCCCCGCGAACAACGGCTGCAAGTTGGATACACCGGACTATACGGCGCGCAACAGGCCCTGAATGGCCTGGAGTCGGAATATGTATTCAATTATCCGGTGGATGACGCCTTCGTCGCATGGCAAGGGCGATTGCCAGCGCATATTCAGGCGCGCACGCGCGTGGGCACCATTTATCGCTATCAACGCGATCCTTATGCGCTCTGGGATGTTTCACTCGCGCGCCAGTTCAATCATGTGGCGGCACACCTTGCGCTTGCCAACATCACGAATACCGATTACCAGGAAATTCCCGGCGTGGTAATGCCCGGTCGCAGCGTGGTGTTCGGATTAGAGTTTTCCCTGGCGAAACATTAGCGGATTCCCGTTCGGGGACTACGTTCGAACGAATTGCAAAAAGTGTGTTCTACCGGTTGTCCTTGGTGTACTTTAGTGGCTTAAATTGTTAACCGCGGTCGCGAGGTTTTATGACTTTTCGCTCCGTATTCATCGCTGTAGTGATTGCCTTCGCATTGATCATTGCTGCATTTGTGATCAATCGTGCTCGCCCAAGAGTAGAAACCGAACAGCCCAGTGCCGACTTCGTGCGCGCATCCGGCAAGTGCGCGGAATGTCATGCCCGCGCGCAATATTCAATCGTTCACGAATATGAGATGAGCAAGCACGCGCAAAAGGGGATTACCTGCCTCGATTGCCATCAGCCGGCGGCGGGACAAGAGAAGAAGGAACATCACGGATTTACGATTTCCGCGGGACGGCTCACTGCCGGTAATTGCCGCGCCTGCCACGAGCAGATTTACCAGCAGTTCCTGCGCAGCCGTCATGCCGCCCCTTCGTGGGCGGCGATCTATGGAGAAAAAGGTCTAACGCCTGACCAGGTAAACTTTTCAGAAACCTTCCAGCCGGGCGGCACAAAACGTCCGCCCCATCCCTTTGTCCAACTGGAGGGATCATCCGCGATGACCAGCGGATGCGAGCAATGCCACAGCATCGGCAAGCCGAACTCTGACGGCACCATCGGAACGTGCACCAACTGCCATACGCGCCATACAAGCTCCGTGGCAGTCGCGCGGGAACCGGGGACTTGCGGGCAATGTCACCTGGGGCCGGACCACTCACAAATCGAAATTTATGAAGAGTCAAAACATGGAGTGTTATTCAATGCCCAGCAGAAGTTACTGAACCTGGATGCAGAACCGGACCAATT